>DATNIU010000048.1:0-28244 GCA_035604275.1 Streptosporangiaceae bacterium
CCGGGGTTGGTGGGGCCAAGACGGGGTCGGGCCGGCCGGTCGGCCGGGGGTTGGCGGGGCTCTGTCAGGCGGACGGCGGGGCTCCGCCGAGGGAGGCCAGCGGATCGCTGACCCGCTCACCTGAGCCGTCGCGACGGCCGACCGGGGGCGGGAGCTGGATCGGGGTGCCAGCGGAGGTCGCGCCCCTGGCGGGCCCCGGTCCGGCCCAGGCCAGAACCAGCGCATCCTCGCCCTTGAGGAACCGGTGACAGCGCACGCCGCCGGTAGCCCGGCCTTTCGCCGGAAACTCGGCATACGGGGTCACCTTGACCGTCGCGGCCTGCGTGCCGGGCAGCGCGCCCGCGCTTCCCGCCGCCGTTACCACGACCGGCTCGTGAGCGGCTGCCCCGGCGGTCTGCGGCCCGGCAGCACCGGCACTGGCAGCACCGGCACTGGCAGTCCCGGCACCGGACGTCGCCGTGCCGGTCGCGCGGCCCGCTGGCGCCACCGTGCCGAACCAGATCACGCTGGCCCGGGCGGCGAGCTTGATCCCGGCCATTCCCGCCGCCGCGCGGCCCTGCGGGCGCACCGAGGCGGCGCCGAACCTGAGCAGCTGGGCGTCACTGGTGACGAAGACCAGATCCTGCTCCTCGTCCTCCAGCTGGACGGCTCCCACCACCCGGTCGCCTTCCTTGAGCGCGATCACGTCGAAGTCCGCCGAGTTCTGCGGGTAGTCGGGTGCGACCCGCTTGACGATGCCGTTGGCTGTGCCGACTGCCAGGCCGGCGCCTGCCGCCTCGGCGGCCACGATCGCCACGATGGTCTCGCCCTGCTCGGTCGCCACGAACTCGCTCGCCGGCGCGCCGCCGGACAGGCCTGGCGCGTGCGCGGCCGGCGGCAGGGCGGGCAGCTCGAGCACGCCGATCCTGATCAGCCGGCCACGCGAGGTCAGCACGCCGATCGTGCCCCTGGCGGTGGACGGGACCGCCGAGATGATCACATCGTGCACGGACCGAGGCTCGGCGGAGCGGCCGGATACGCGGGCTGGCCGGCCGGCGGCAGCTGGCTGTGCCTCCCGTTTCGAATCCGGATCCTCGGCGACCAGCTCCTGCTGGACCGGCGGCCTGGGCGCGGCGGTACGTGCCAGCAGGCCCGCCGATGACAGCAGAACGGTGCACGGGTCGTCGGCGACCTCAAGTGGCACGGCGGCGGTCCTGGTCGCGCCGCTGCCCTCGAGCAGCACGGTCCGGCGGGGCGTGGCGAACTTCTCGGCAACGGCGGCGAGCTCGGCCGAAACCAGCTCGCGCAGCCGCTCAGCTGAATCCAGGATCGCGGTCAGCTCGGCGATCTCCGCCAGCAGCGTCTCCCGCTCGCGCTCAAGCTCAAGCCGGTCGTAGCGGGTCAGCCGGCGCAGCGGGGTGTCCAGGATGTACTGCGCCTGGATAGCGGACAGGTCGAAGATGCTCATCAGCCGTTCCTTGGCGGCCGCGGCGTCATCGCTGGTCCTGATCACCTGGATCACTTCGTCGATGTTCAGCAGCGCGATGACCAGGCCGTCGACCAGGTGCAGCCGGTCCTCGCGCTTGGACCGGCGGAACGCGGTGCGGCGCCTGGCGACCTCGAGCCGATGGTCCACATAGATCCGCAAAA
The DNA here is from genome assembly GCA_035604275.1 of Streptosporangiaceae bacterium. Classification (GTDB taxonomy): domain Bacteria; phylum Actinomycetota; class Actinomycetes; order Streptosporangiales; family Streptosporangiaceae; genus Chersky-822. The sequence goes on from DATNIU010000048.1 coordinate 1,630, forward strand.
GCTCGCGCAGGCCGAGCACCCGCGGCTGGCCGTCGACCAGCGCCACGTTGTTGATGCCGAAGGTGTCCTCCATCGGCGTCAGCCGGTAGAGCTCGGCGAGCACGGCTTCGGGGTGGAAGCCGCTGCGGACCTCGATCACCAGGTGCAGGCCGCGGTGCCGGTCGGTCAGGTCCTTCAGGTCGGCGATCCCGGCCAGCTTCTTGGCCTGGACCAGGTCCTTGATCCTGGCTACCACCTTCTCCGGGCCGACGCCGTAGGGCAACTCGGTCACCACGATGCCGGACCGGCGCGGCGTGATCTGCTCGATCCTGGCCGCGGCGCGGGTGCGGAAGATGCCCCGCCCGGTCTCGTAGGCGTCCCTGATCCCGTCCAGGCCGACGATCTTGCCGCCGGTCGGCAGGTCGGGTCCTGGGACGAAGCGCATCAGGTCGTCCAGGCTCGCGTCGGGATAGGCGATCAGGTGCCGCGCGGCGGCGATCACCTCGCCGAGGTTGTGCGGCGCCATATTGGTCGCCATCCCGACCGCGATCCCTGACGCGCCGTTGACCAGCAGGTTGGGTATTCCGGCTGGGAGCACCTCGGGCTGGGTCTCGGTTCCGTCGTAGTTCGGCACGAAGTCGACGGTGTCCTCGTCCAGCGAGGCGGTCATCTCCATGGCCGGGGCGGCGAGCCTGGCCTCGGTGTAGCGCATCGCGGCCGGGGCGTCGTCGCCGCCGAGCGAGCCGAAGTTGCCGTGGCCGTCGATCAGCGGCAGCCGCATCACGAACGGCTGGGCGAGCCGGACCAGGGCGTCGTAGATGGCGCTGTCCCCGTGCGGATGCAGCCTGCCCATCACCTCGCCGACCACCCGAGCGCACTTGACATGCGGGCGGTCGGGGCGGAGTCCCATCTCGGACATCTGGTACAGGATCCGCCGCTGCACCGGCTTCAGCCCGTCTCGCGCGTCGGGCAGGGCGCGCTGGTAGATCACCGAGTAGGAGTACTCGAGGAAGCTGCCCCGCATCTCGTCGGTCACATCGATGTCGACGATGTTTTCCTCGAAGTCCTCGGGGGGAGGTGTTGTCGTGGTGCGTCTTGCCATGACCGCCATTGTGCCAAGATCAGGCGCCACCGGGGGCGCGGCAGCCTGCGGCGCGCCGTCGGGCGCGCTGACCTGCGCGGCGGTTCCCTGGTCGAGGTACTGGCAGTGATCGCCGCTGGCAGTGATCGCCGCTGGCAGAGTTCGCCAGTTGGCGGAAGACTTCAGCCGGATGACCGCGGCCGGCCAGAACAACAGCCTGGCCATCGTGTCCATGATCTGCGGCATCGCCCAGTTCGTGCTCTGGTTCTTCTTCGGTCTCGGGTTCTTCTCGGCGATCGCGGCGCTGGTGCTCGGCCTGGTCTCGCTGCGCCAGATCAGGCAGCGCGCCGAGGGCGGCCGAGGAATGGCGATCGCCGGGGTGGTGCTCGGCGGGCTCGGCATACTCGGCGGGATCCTGCTGATCGCCCTGCTCATCGCGGTCGGGCGCTCGGGTTCGTTCCACTATCACATCGGAAACGTAGGTAACTGAGGCCGACGGCTAGCTCGCCGAGAGGCCGCCGTCCACGAAGATGACCTGGCCGGTGATGTAGCAGCTGGCCGGGCTGGCCAGGAAGACCGCGATGCCCTCGAAGTCGGCGGGCTCTCCGTTCCTGCCGATCATGGTGCGCGCCGCGAGCGCGGCTGAGCGTGCCGGGTCATTGGCGACCGCGCGCGTCATCGGTGTCGGCACGAAGCCGGGCGCGATGGCGTTGCAGCACACACCCGACGATGCCCAGGCCTCGGACTGGGACCTGGTCAGCGATGCCAGGCCGCCCTTGGAGGCGCCGTACCCGCCGCTGTTGCCGAAGGCCCTGACCGCCTGCTGCGAGACGACGTTGATGACCCGCCCCCAGCCGCGAGCGGCCATGCCGGGGCCAAAGCGCTGGCCGAGCAGAAACGGCGCGGTGAGATTCACGGCCAGCGTCCGGTCCCATTCGTCGCTGGTCAGCTCGGACAGCGGCGGCCGGATGCTGACGCCGGCGCAGTTGACCAGGATGTCGGGGTCACCGAACGGCTGGGCGGCCTGTTCGGCGGCCCGGCCGATCGCCTCGCGGTCGGCCAGATCGGCGCGGACGCTGCCGGCCTCGCCGCCGAGCGACCTGAGCTCGGTGACGGCCTCGTCAAGCCCGGCCTGGTCGCGGGCCAGCAGCACGACCCGCGCGCCGGCGCCGCTCAAGCCGCGGGAGATCGCCCGGCCGATGCCCGAGCTGCCACCGGTGATCAGCGCCACGCGGCCGTTCAGCGAGAACAGGCGCTCAAGGTAGTCCGTCATGCTCCGAGTATGGCCAGCGGGACCAGGTGCCTGACCGGTGACTGGGCCGGGCCGCCTCGGACTCGGCGGCGAGCCGGCTACGATCGGACGGCTCGCGCGGCTAGAGCAGCGGCCTGGCGCCGACCAGCGCCATGGCCCGCGCCGCCAGGCGGCATCCGCTGGTCAGTGCCTCGCCAGGCGGCTTCTTGTCCAGCCAGGCCGGCAGGAACCCGGCGCAGAACGCGTCCCCGGCGCCGGTCCGGTCCACGATCCGCTCCAGCGGAGGGGCGGGCACCCGCACCGGCTCGGGCCTGCCGTTGGCGTAGAACAGGGCGCCTTCCGCGCCGACCTTCATGACCACATGCGGATACCAGGCGTTGAGCACCCGCGCGGCCTGCTCAGGCTCGCCTCGTCCGGTCAGCACCCGGCCCTGGTCGGCGTTCACGAAGAGCAGCGTCGCGCCGTTGGTCATCTGCAGGAATGGCTCGGCGCCGACCCGCTCGAGCGGCGCCGACGACGCGCCGTCCACCGAGATCGTCATCCCGGCCCGGCGGGCCATCGCGATGGCCGCCAGCGTCGCCTGCCGGGAGCCGACATTCAGCAGCGTGTAGCCGGAGACATGCAGGTGACATCCGGGGGTGAACAGGTCCTTGGGCAGGTCGTCGGGGGAGAGCGCGGCGTTGGCGCCAGGATCGGACAGCATCGTGTGGTCGCCCTTGTGGGTGATCATGACCACGCAGGTGCCGGTCGGCCGCTCGGGATCCATGACCAGCCTGGCGTCCACGCCGTAGCCCATCAGCTCCATGTCCCTGTTGCGGCCCGCGATGTCCGCGCCGCGCCGCCCAACGAACGCCACGTCGGCGCCGTCGACGGCCAGCCAGGCCGCGACGTTGGCGCCAGAGCCCCCGCCGTGCATGGTCACCGTCGCGGGCGTGTCACTGCCCTTCACAAGCGGCAGCATCGCGTGGGCGACGGTGTCGGTCATGAGGTCACCAATGACGACAACGCGGGTCAATGTCGTCCACCACCTTGATCACAGGGCCGGGCCGGGCGGACCTCGGGGTCATCCGCCGCGCAGGGCTAGCCCATAGAACTTAACAGTTCCTGGCAGAATCCTGGCCCTGTTCGCTCGCTGAAACCGAGATTAGCGCCGAATTCCGGTCAAGTTGACCAGGATGTCTCCGGCCGGCCGGAGGCGGGCCGCCCTGGCCGGGTCAGCCGGGCTGGCAGGTTCGATCTGGCGGCCAGGCGGCCAGGTCGTAGAGTGAGCCTGCCGGTCCCGCGCGTCTGCCGCGGCTGTCCGGCAGGCTCGCCGGCCGCGGGCGACTCATTCCAGATCTCGGCCAGGCCGCTCACCGGGCTGGCCGCTACCGCGAGGGACGAATGACCTGGACCTGGCAGTACGAGAAGGCGGACGGCACCGTGATCTTGTCCCGCAACCTGCCCAAGGAGAGCTTCGGCAGCCAGGGGGACGCCGAGACCTGGCTCGGCGAGCAATGGCGGAGCCTGCTCGACGCCGGCGTGGATCAGGTCAGCCTGCTGGAAGATGGCAGGCTTGAGTACGGCCCGATGAGCCTGCACCCTGCGGACGACTGAGTCCAGGCGGTTCGCGCGGCGAGTCGGCCGCGAAGATGCCGGGCTGGTTCTCCGCGATCACGGGCGTGCGCTGGCCGCGAGGCCAGCGGGCAGCGGCCAGGGCCGGAAGGCTGATCAGGGGCGAACCGGCGGGCTGGCTGTCTCGGCCGGGTCGCGCACGATCACCGGGCCGAGAATGTCGTCGATCCGCCGCAGCAGCGCCGCATCCAGCCGCACACCGCAGGCCCTGACGTTCTCCCTGACCTGCTCGGGCCGGGAGGCGCCGACGATGGCGGCGCAGACGTTCGGATTCTGCAGCGTCCAGGCCACCGCCAGCTGGGACTGCGTCAGCCCGGCGTCGTCAGCGACCTGACGTAGTTCCCGCACCCGGCGCAGGATGTCGTCGGTCAGGTACTCGCGGATGAAGGTCGAGCCGCGGGCGTCGGTCGCGCGCGATCCGGCGGGCGGCTCCGCTCCTGGCTGGTACTTGCCGGTCAGCGCGCCCTGCGCGATCGGGGACCAGACGAGCTGCCCGATCCCTTCGCGCTCGCACAGCGGGACGATCTCGGACTCGATCACCCGCCAGATCATGTTGTACTGCGGCTGGTTGGAGACGATCCGGTCCAGGCCCATCTGGCCGGCGATCCGCAGCGCCGCGGCGATCTCCTCGGACCGCCACTCCGACACCCCGATGTAGAGCGCCTTGCCCTGCCGCACCAGGTCGTCAAAGGCACGCATGGTCTCCTCGAGCGGCGTCTCGTGGTCGTACCTGTGCGCCTGATAGAGATCTACGTAGTCGGTCCGCAGCCGCCGGAGCGAGGCGTGGGCGGACTCCATGATGTGCTTGCGGGACAGCCCCCGGTCGTTCACGCCAGATCCGGTCGGCCAGTAGACCTTCGTGAAGATCTCGAGCGACTCGCGCCTGATGCCGTGCAGCGCCCGGCCGAGCACCTCTTCGGCCTTGGTCCCCGCGTAGACGTCCGCGGTATCGAAGGTGGTGATTCCCTCGTCGAGCGCCGCGGCGACGCAGGCCCTGGCGGCATCTTCCTCGACCTGCGAGCCGTGGGTCAGCCAGTTGCCGTAGGCGATCTCGCTGACCTTCAGGCCGCTCTTGCCCAGATGCCGAAACTCCATGAATCCGCCTTCGTCGCCGGTGCTGTGGCCCGCCAGCGGAGATTACCCGTGCTCGGCGGGGGCCGCGGCGAGCGGGCCGGCCACCGGAGCCGGCCGCCTGGCCGCCGCTCCCGGCTAGATCGCGTCGCCGCGGCTGACCTTGGGAGGAGGTATCCGCGTGCTGCGGAGTCTGATGCTGCGCTTGATTATGTAGAAGTTGACGCCTCTGGTGCTCTGCCCCGGGAAGCGCAGCCTGGCCAGCTGGATCACCCTGATGGTGTGGTAGGAGCTCTCCAGCACGATCAGGCCGAGGATGGCGAGCTCGGCGTAGAGAATCACCGAGGAGTTTTTCGCCGCGCCGAGGATGAAGAGCAGGAAGATCAGGACGAACACGCCGAACAGGACGTACTCGCTGACGATCAGCCGGCGTGAGTCGATGTAGTCCCTGGCGAGCGCCTTGATCGGGCCCTTGTCCTTTGGCGGCAGGGCCCACTCCTCGCCGCGGCGCATGGCCTCCATCTTGCGCTTGCCCGCTGCGCGCCTGCGCTCGCGGTCCTGGGCCGCGGCGGCCTTGCGGTCGGCCGGCGGCGGGGTGTACGGCTCCCGCCTGCGGCGCTCGACCTCGCTCCGCTTGGGCGTGGGCCTGCCCTTGCCGACCGGCTTGCTCGCCTGGTCGGAGCTGCTCTGCGGCTGGTCGCTCTCGAGTACGGCCGGAGCGCCGCTTGTGCGTCGTCGGAACACGCTGACAGCCTACCGGGACGAACTGCTCAGACCGCCAGTGTTCGCGCGGTGGCCTGCGCGAACCGGCGCCGGGCGGGATCTGGCGCGCCCAGCTGAGACTGGCATGATGACTCGCCACCCGGCAGGTCATAGGCTGGGAACCCAGCACCTGCTGGAAGATTTCCGTTGCTGACGCCAAACGGCAGCTGGCGGCACCGTCGCGCGGTGCGGCAGCGGTTTACAGGATGAGGGGATGGCCGCGCTTATGGGCGTGATGAAGCGGGTTTCGACGATCTTCAGGTCCAAGGCCAATAAGGCCCTGGACAAGATGGAAGATCCGCGGGAAACCCTGGATTACTCCTACCAGACACAGCTGGAACTGCTGCAGAAGGTTCGCCGCGGCGTCGCCGATGTGGCCACATCGCGCAAGCGAGTCGAATTGCAGATGAACCAGGTCCAGCAGTCGTCCGACAAGCTCGACCGGCAGGCAAGGGATGCCCTGGCGGCCGGACGGGAAGATCTGGCCAGAGAGGCGCTGTCCCGCAAGGCGAGCGTCCAGTCTCAGCTGACCGACTTGTCGACCCAGTACGCCTCGCTCCAGGGCGAGGAGGAGAAGCTGACGGCTGCCTCGCAGCGGCTTCAGGCCAAGGTGGACGCGTTCCGGGTCAGGAAGGAGACCATCAAGGCCACCTATACCGCCGCCGAGGCGACGACCAGGATCAACGAGGTCTTCACCGGCATCTCCGAGGAGATGAGCGATGTCGGCCTGGCGATCCAGCGAGCCGAGGACAAGACCGAGCAGATGAAGGCGCGGGCCGGCGCGATCGACGAGCTGATGGCCTCCGGCGCGCTCTCCGACGCACTGGGCGGCGCGCCGCACGACGACATCCAGGCCGAGCTCGACCGGATGGGTGGTGGCCACAGCGTCGACCTTGAGCTTGAGCGGATGAAGGCCGAGCTGGCCGGCGGCAGTGCGCCGAAGCAGATCGCCGGCTCCGCGGGGCCGGCGAATGGTGGCCAGCAGGCCGGGACGAGCTTCCCCGCCGAGCAGCCGCGGACGGAGGAGGTCCAGTGATCATCCGGATCATGGGCGAAGGCCAGCTGCAGCTCGATGAGAAGGCGGTGGAGGAGCTCAACCTCCTGGACTCCAAGCTCGAGGCCGCGGTCGAGGGCAGCGATGAGGCAGCATTCGGGCTCGCCCTGCAGGCACTGCTCGACCGGGCCAGGGCGCTCGGCACCGCTCTGCCGCCGGACGCGATCGAGCCGTCCGGCCTGATCCTGCCGCGTGAGGGGGCGACCATCGCCGAGGTGCGTGAGCTGCTGTCCGATGGCGGGCTGATTCCGGGCTGATCGGACCGGCATGGGCAGGCAGCCGGCGGTCGGCTGCCTGCTCGTTAGCCGAGCTGACCAGCGTTCGCTGGCGTCTGTGGGCAAACCATTGACGTGCTTGGGATGTAATGAAGTAAGTCGGCTCCACAGGCACCGATCGAATTGGAGGCGCCGCCGATGGCTCAGACTCGCTACGCGACCGACAAGGGCCTGATCGCCCGCATGGGCGCGACCATGTTCCTGCTCGGCCTGGTCTTCGTCGCGTTCGTCGTCGTCCTCGTCGAGGTTCTGCTGAGATTCAGCAACGTCGGGAACAGCGGCATCATCGTCATCGCCGTGCTGCTCGGCGGCGGCATGGCCTTCGCCTCGTACTACTGGTCGGACAAGATTGCCCTGCGCACCGCCGGGGCCCGGCTGGTGGGACCGACCGACTCGGAGCAGGCGGCGCGGCTGCACGCCGTGGTGGACCGGCTCTGCGCGCTCGCCAACATGCCCAAGCCGCGCGTCGCGATCGCGCCCACCTACATGCCGAACGCGTTCGCCACCGGACGATCGAGCAAGGTCGCCGTGCTGTGCGCCACCACCGGCCTGCTTGACAAGCTCGACAACGAGGAGCTTGAGGGCGTCCTGGCACACGAGATGTCGCACGTGGCGCACAAGGACGTCGCCGTGATGACGATCGCCTCGTTCCTCGGGATCATCTCGGCGCTGCTGGTCAGGTTCGCCTTCTACTCCGAGTTGTTCGGCGGCGGCGGCGGCCGCGGCCGGGGCCGGAGTGCGAACAACAACGGCAACGCGCTGCCGGTGATCCTGATCGTGATGCTGGTCGGGATGGTGACCTATGCGATCAGCTTCCTGCTGATCCGGCTGCTCTCCCGGTACCGTGAGCTGTCCGCCGACCGATCGGGCGCGCTGCTCACCGGACGGCCGTCGAAACTGGCCAGCGCGCTCGTGAAGGTGACCGGCGAGATGGCCAGGATCCCGGTGAAGGACCTGCGCGCCGCCGAGCCGCTGAACGCCTTCTACTTCGCTCCGGCGTTCAGCAAGAGCATGGGGCGGAGCCTGTCCGCGATGTTCTCGACCCACCCCTCGCTGGAGAAGCGGCTGGCCGAGCTTGACAAGATCTCCAAGCAGCTCAGCAGGTAGCCAGCGGCGTCGCGGCAGCCGGCTCGGCCGGGGTCCTGAGGTCCGACTCAGGGAGGTGACTGGTGGGGTTCCTTGACACGCTGCTCGGCCGGACGAAGCCGGTGCCGCCGAACCTGGACGCGCTGTTCGCGCTGCCGTCGGCCGCGATCACGCTGCAGGCGGCGGCCGATTTCCGGCCGACGGGCACCGGCTCGGTCTGCTTCCGCGCCGCCGAGGGGCGGGCGTTCGCCGATATCGAGCACGACGTCCGTGACCTGCTCGCCATGGACAGCGAAGCGAAGTCCGCGGTCCGGCTGTCGAAGGATTCCTACGGCTACACCTGGCTGGTCTGCACGCGCTCGCCAGACGAGATCGAGAGCCTGGTGACCGACCTGCACGCGGTGAACTCCTCGCTTGAGGCCGGCGGCTTCGGGCCGCTGCTGCTCTGCACGCTGGTCGCCTTCACCGATGCCGCCGGGCGCCGGCTCGGCCTGGTCTACCTGTACAAGCGCGGGACGTTCTACCCGTTCGCCCCGCAGACCGGCGAGCGCCGGGACAACGCGCTTGAACTTCAGGTCCGCGGCGCGCTCGGCGATGACCTGAAGATCGAGCCCGACCTGGGCCGCTGGTTCCCGGTCTGGGGCGCGCCCGGGCTCTGAGCCCGCGCCGGGGCTCTGAGCCCGCGCTAAGCCCGTTCGGTGACGCCGGGGGTCCGCCGGGCTGCTAAGGCAGCGCGAGCATCTGATCGAGCGCGGCCCTGGCCTGCGCCGCCGTCTGGTCGTCGACGGTGATCTGGTTCACCACCTGCCCGCCGGCCAGCGACTCCATCACCCAGACCAGGTGCGGCAGGTCGATCCGGTTCATCGTGGAGCAGTAGCAGACCGTCTTGTCCAGGAAGACCACGGTCTTGTCCGGGTGAGTGTCCGCGAGCCGCCGCACCAGGTTCAGCTCGGTGCCGACGGCCCACGCCGAGCCAGCCGGCGCCTGCTCGATCACCGAGATGATGCGCTCCGTCGATCCGACCTGGTCAGCGGCGAGCACGACGTCGTGCACGCACTCGGGATGAACGAGGACCTGGACGCCGGGAATCCTGGCCCTGACCGCAGCCACGTTCTGCGCCGTGAACCGCCCGTGCACGCTGCAGTGGCCGCGCCACAGGATCATCGTGGCCCGGCGCAGCGCGCCGGCCTCCAGCCCCCCGCCGGGCCTGCGCGGGTCCCACACCACGCAGTCGTCCAGGCTCAGGCCCATCTCGAGCACGGCCGTGTTACGGCCCAGGTGCTGGTCGGGCAGGAACAGCACCTTGCTGCCCTTGCGCAGCGCCCAGTCCAGCGCGCGCCTGGCGTTGGACGAGGTGCACACCGTGCCGCCGTGCCGGCCGGTGAAGGCCTTGATGTCGGCCGACGAGTTCATGTAGGTGACCGGGACTACCGAGTCGGCGATGCCGAGGTCTTCCAGGTTCTCCCAGCATTCCTCGACCTGGCTGTAGGTGGCCATGTCCGCCATCGAGCAGCCCGCCGCCAGGTCGGGCAGGATCACCCGCTGGGACGGCGATGTGAGCATGTCGGCCGACTCCGCCATGAAGTGGACACCGCAGAAGATCACGAACTCGGCCCCGGGCCTGGCCGCCGCCTCGCGGGCCAGCTTGAACGAGTCGCCGGTCACGTCGGCGAACCTGATGACCTCGTCGCGCTGGTAATGGTGCCCGAGGATGAAGGCCCGGTCGCCGAGCACAGCCCTGGCCCGCTCGGCGCGTCGCACCAGCGCCGGATCGGAAGCGGCAGGAAGCTCTCCAGGACAGGACACCCCCCGCTCGGACCGCGGGTCAGAGCCGGTGCCGAGCACGAACAACGGAAGGCTCTCCCTGAGAGCCGGTGCGGCGTGATCTACCTGGACGGACATTGCCTGGCCTCGCTTCACCGAGACTTATCGTCTAACTGACGATACCAGCGTACATCGTCCGCGCGCGTCCAGATCGGGTCGGCTGTGCCCTCGGTCGCGCGGCGAGCCGTTCAGGCCGCCGGGCGAGTGCGGGCACAGCCGACCCCTGCGAGGCAGGTCTGCTGCGGCGCAGCGGGCGCGCGGAATGAAGGCACCGGGCATATCGTTGGAGTGCATGGAAACGAGGCCGACTAATGCGGGAGCTAACCAGATGACTGTTCAGCACGACGTGACGACGCAGGGCGTCATCCTGACCGAGGTCGCGGCCGCCAAGGTGAGCAGCCTGCTGGCAGGCGAGGGCCGGGACGACCTTCGGCTGCGGATCGCCGTCCAGCCCGGCGGCTGCTCCGGCCTGCGCTATCAGTTGTACTTCGATGAGCGCCAGGTCGATGGCGACATCGTCAGCACGTTTGACGGCGTCGAGGTGGTCACCGACAAGATGAGCGGGCCCTACCTGGCCGGTGCCACGATCGATTTCGTGGACACCATCGAGAAGCAGGGCTTCACGATCGACAACCCGAACGCGAGCGGCTCGTGCGCCTGCGGAGACTCCTTCCACTGATCGGGAGTGCCCCGGTCCGTCCCCGGTGCGGCCGCACCGGCCGGGCTGCGGGCTGGCAGCGGGCCGGGCCCCGGCCGGCTGGCGCCGGTACGGCGCCGCGCGGCAACCCGGTACCCTGGCTTCGCCGGCTTTGCTAGTGCCGCCGGACGTGCTCGGGCCGCGACCGGCCCGTGCCGCTAGCTGCTCCATGCCGCCAGAAGGAGCGCCGTGCGTATTGCAGTCACCGGGTCGATCGCCACCGACCATCTGATGACGTTCCCTGGCCGATTCATCGAGCAGCTGATGCCCGGCAAGCACGACAAGATCGCGCTCTCGTTCCTGGTCGACTCGCTGGAGATCCGGCGCGGCGGAGTGGCCGCGAACATGGCGTTCGGGCTCGGCTGCCTCGGACTGCGGCCGCTGCTGGTCGGCACGGCGGGCAGTGACTTCGGCGAGTACCGCGACTGGCTTGACCGGCACGGCGTGGACACGAGCGGGGTCCGCGAGTCAGCTCGTCATCACACCGCAAGGTTCATCGGCACCACCGACGCCGATATGAACCAGATCGGATCGTTCTACCCCGGTGCCATGACCGAGGACCGGGACATCGATCTCGCTGAGCTGGCGGGCCAGGTCGACCTCGTGCTCATCGGGGCCAGTGATCCGGACGCGATGCTCGCCTTCACCAAGCAGTGCATCCAGAACCAGATCGCGTTCGCGGCGGACACCTCCTGGCAGCTGGCCAGACTGGACGGCGAGCAGGTCAGGTCCCTGATAACGGGGGCTGACTACCTGTTCTGCAACGAGTACGAGGCCAGCTTGACCGAGCATAAGACCGGCTGGAGCGCGGCCGACCTGAGCGACCGGGTCGGGGTGCGGGTGACGACCCTTGGCAGCCGCGGCGCCCGGGTGGACCGGGTAGGGCACCCGCCGGTGCTCGTGCCGGCCGTGCCGGGAGTAACGCCGAAGGAGCCGACCGGAGCCGGAGACGCCTTCCGGGCCGGTTTCCTGGCCGCCGCGTCGTGGGGCCTGAACGTGGAGCGGGCGGCTCAGCTCGGCAACATCGTCGCCGTACATGCCCTCGAGACCACGGGCACGCAGGAGTACAAGCTCGTGCGCTCGGCGCTGATCGAGCGGTTCTCCGCCGCCTACGGCAGCCAGGCAGGCGCGGAGATCGCACGACACTACATCTGACGGCCCGCCCGTCGACTTGATCATGATCACGATCATGATCAACGGGCCAGGTCCGCTGGCGCCGTGGCGGCCGCTGCGAGATCCGGCTCGCCGGCGAACACGCCGGTGCGGCTGACCGCCTGCCAGCGATGCCTGGTCCCCAGCAGGGCGGTCATCACCGACTGTATGGTCACCAGGTACATCAGCTGGCGGTAGACCACCTGCTGAAGCGGCAGCGACCAGATTGCCCTGATCCGCTCGCCGTCCAGGGACAGAGCGTATCCGCAGGCGATCATCTGGAGGCTGTTGAAGGCCAGCCAGAACATGGAGATCGTGAGCGGGCTCAGGAAGACCAGGCCGTAGATCGTCGCGAGGTCGACGACCGGGGCGATCAGCGGCAGCAGCACCTGGAAGAAGACCAGGTACGTCAGGCAGCGTCGGCCGACCCGGCCCGACGCGCCGCGCTCGACGACCGAATGCCTGTGCTTCCACATGGCCTGGAGGGTCCCGTAGCACCAGCGGTACCGCTGCCGCCAGAGCTGGCGCAGGGTGGACGGTGCCTCGGTCCAGGCGATGGCTGACTGCTCGTAGACGACCCGCCAGCCTGAACGGCAGACCGCCAGCGTCAGGTCGGTGTCCTCGGCGAGAGTATCGGCACTCAGCCCGCCGACCGCGGCAAGCGCCGCTCGCCGGAACGCGCCGATCGCGCCGGGCACCGTCGGGATCGCGCCGAGGATGTCGAACATCGCGCGGTCCAGGTTGAAGCCCATCACGTACTCAAGGTGCTGCCAGCGGCCGAGCATGCCCCGCCGGTTGGCCACCTTGGTGTTGCCGCTGACCGCGCCCACGGCCTGGCCGGCCAGCCTGCTGGTCAGCCTGCTGACCGCGGCGGGGTCGAAGACGGTGTCGCCGTCGACCAGGATCAGGTTGTCGTGCCTCGCCTCGGCGATACCGCGGTTAAGCGCGGCCGGCTTGCCGGCGTTGGGCTGGCTGATCAGCCGGACGCCGGGCAGCCGCAGGTTGCGGACGATCGCCGCCGTATCATCGGTCGAGCCGTCGTCCACGACGACGATCTCGATGTCCCCCGGGTAGCTGCTTGCGACCATCGAGAGGACCGTGGCCGCGATTCCGGCTGCCTCGTTATAGGCCGGGACGATGACGGAGACACCTGGCGCTGGCTGGCCGGAAGGCCAGTCGGGCGGTGAGCGCCGCCGCCGCCGGTGCTGGCCAGCGAAGCACATCACCATGAGCAGCCGGATGACCATGAGGCAGCTCGCGATCAGGAGTCCCGCGGCCAGGACCTGGACCGCGTGATCCGCGGCCTGCTGGGTGATGACCAGGGCAAGCCCGATGATCCGCTGGCTCGTCGTGGCCGGCAAATCGGCGGCCGGCAGGTGCAGGCCAGCGGTGACGGTCACGAACCGGTAACCTCTCGCCCGCAGCCTGGTGATGATCTGGGGCAGAGCGCGGACGGTCTGACTCCGATCGCCGCCCGAGTCATGCATCATGATGATCGCGCCCCGCGTGCCGTGCGGCATCGCGGCGGCGACGATCCTGGCGACGCCGGGTCTTGCCCAGTCGCGGGTATCGACGCTGTCAAGCACGATCAGGTAGCCGAACCTCGCTGCCCGCTGGTAGGCACGCCAGTCGGCGGCGGTGAGCGCGTCCGGTCCGCCGCAGTAGGGCGGCCGGAGCAGATTCGTCCGGATCCCGGCGGCACCTGCCAGCGCGTTCTGGGTGAGCGTCAGCTCAACCGGCTCCCGCCAGCCGGCCGCGGCCAGGTTCAGGTGGGTGTAGGTGTGCGAGCCGATCTCGTCGCCCGCCCGCAGCTCGGCCCGGACCAGCGCCGGGTAGCTTGCCACGTGCGCGCCCACCGTGAAGAAGGTCGCCGGCACGTGGTAGCGCGCCAGGATGGCCAGGATCTTCGGCGTCCAGGTCGGATCGGGTCCGTCGTCGAAGGTGAGCGCCGCCGTGCGGGGCGGCATCGAGTAGCTGGACGGCCTGCGTCCGGTCGCGCTGATGACCGGCCTGTTGTCGTTGAGCAGCGACGCGGGCCCTGGGGGACCGGATGATCCGGCCTGGCTGGCTGCCTGGATCGTCTCGCCGAGCACTCCGTGGGTGTAGCCCTCGACAAACAGCCCGGTCGCGCAGACCAGGAGAACCAGGCCGACGAATGCCCAGTGCCCGCGCGGCGGCGGGGTCTTTCTGTGCCGTCGCTGTGCTGCCCGGGCGACCGGCTCATTTCGCATGAGGCGACTTAGTCGGGTGCGGTTTCTTGGAGTGGTTCCGGCCAGGCGGGGTATGTCCGGCCGGATTGGTGGGGGCGGGTGAGCCGCTTGACGTCGGTCCGGGGGTCGGCGTGGGCGCCGGTGATGGAGAAGGCGCCGAGGACGGCGACGGGGACGGATGCCGGGAGGATCCCGGCCGCTGCGACGGGGCCGTCGATCCGGGCGCGGTCGCACCAGGTCCGGCGTGCCTGCCGGGCCGTGCGCCCGACGGACCGGCGCCTGGCTGTCCGTGCGCCGGAGATCGCGGCGCACCCCACAGGCTGAACGGCGTCCTCGGCCCGCCGAACAGGCCGGCAGCCACCAGGATCAGCGCTCCGACCAGGAAGATGCTCGCGCCCACTCCGATCCGCCGGATCAGCCGCTGCCGGTGACCCGTCGGATCGGTGAAGACCGGCACGGCCGGCCGGTCAGCATCGGGCCCGCTGCCGTGATCAGGTACAGCGCGGCCGTCGTTCACGACGCTGAGTGTAGATCCGTCTCGGCGTCTTTGCTTGAGAGATGCCCTGTTCGTGCTGCCCGTGTTCGTGCTGCTCGTGCCCGTCAGTGCCGCGACCGGAAGGACCGGCCCGGCAGGAGGCTGAACCGGGCCGGCGGCGGGGGCGGGTCCTCGCTTCCGCCAGTTGGTAGCGTGACGGGCATGCCTGCCGTGCTCGCCTCCGGGTATCACGGTCCGCCGGAGTTGACGCCGCTGCGCGCGCTGACCGAGTGGACGCTTGATCCGTGGGCGCTGGCGGTCCTGCTGCTGGCTGGCGGGCTGTATCTGGCCGGGGTGCGCCGGGTCCGACGCTCGGGCGGCACCTGGCCGGCCGGGCGGATCGTGGCGTTCTGCCTGGGAGGCGCGGGCCTGGCGGGTATCGCTGCCTGCTCCTTCCTGGCTGTGTACTGGCCGGTGCTGTTCTACGTGCGGGCCATCCAGACCGTCGTGTTGCTGCTCGGGGTGCCGCTGTTCGCCGCGATCGGCCGGCCGCTGACGCTGCTCATCGCCGCGGCGCCGCGTCTCGGCCGCCGGGCGCAGGCGGTGGTCGGCGGCCCGGCGGCACGGTTGCTCACCTTTCCGGCGATCACCGCCGGGGTCCTGGTCCTGACTCCGTTCCTGCTGTACTTCACGCCGTGGTTCCAGGCCGGCTTCCACAGCGTCGCGGTACGGGAACTGACGTATCTGGCGCTGCCGCTGCCCGGGCTGGTCTTCTTCTGGACGCTGCTGAGAGTCGACCCGGTGCCGCGGGAGTATCCGTATCTGGTATCGCTCTGGGTCACCTCGGCCGAGGTGGTCGGCGACGCGGTGCTCGGGCTCGCCGTGATCGCCGATCGCAACCTGATCGCGGCGTCGTATTTTCACGGTCTCGCCAGGCCATGGGGGCCGTCGCTGGCATCGGATCAGGTGCTCGGCGGCGGCGCGCTCTGGATTCTCGGCGACATCATCGGCCTGCCGTTCCTGGCGGCCGTGCTGATCGCGATGATCCGGGAGGACGAGGCGCAGGCGCGGGTTATCGATGCTGAGCTGGACGCCCGTGACGCGGAGGAGGCGGCCGAGGCGCTGGTCGGATCGGGCGCGGAGATCGCCGCGCGTGGTGTCGCCGCAGGGCCCGAGCCCAGGTTGCCTGCCGAGGGCAATCCGGCGGCCGACGGCGGTGCGATGGCTGAGGGCAGTGCGATGGCTGACGGCAGCGTGGCGGCTGAGGGCAGTGCGGCGGCCGCGCGATCGGGAACCGGATCCGATCTGGGCCGCCGACCGTGGTGGGAGTCCGATCCGAGGTTCGCTGGGCGCTTCGCGCCGGTCGAGCCAGAGCATCGCGGCAGCCGGGGGTCGCGGCCGGGCGATTCGTAGCTGCGCGGCCAGCCCGGCCTAGTGCGTGTCCCCGTGATGGATGTCCCGCGGATCGTGGACGGTTGCAGGAAAGGCGCTTCCGAGCCGAGCCAGGCTGTCGGTCCGCAGCTGGCGCCGCGACGCCGTCCATGATCCACGAGACTCGGCTAGTAGCAGCGCCTTACCAGGAACGCCCAGCCGGAGTCGCCGGGCAGGCCGATGGCCCGGACGAACTCATGCGACTTGAGGCCGCACCAGGCCGGCACGTCTGTCGTCGTGGCCGGGTCGTCAGCGAGCACTTCGATGATCTGGCCCGTCGGGACCTCCCCGATTCGCTCCGCGAGCATGATGATCGGAATCGGGCACTTCTTGCCCAGCGCATCGATCGTCAGCGCTGGTGCCGGCGCAGCCGCGGCATCGGGCGCGCGGGCGGGCGGGGGAGTCACGGATTCACCGGCAGGCCCGCAGGAAATGGCGGATGCTGCGCCCTCAGGTCCATGAGGCCATTATTGCCAGAAGCCGCGGCCTGACTCGCACCCGACGCCAGGAGTCTGACGTTCGCCGCCGTTACTACCGCACAACTAATGCCGCACCGCTGCTGGCGCACCGCGCCAGCCGCACCGTGGCCGCCGCACCACGGCCGCCGCACCGCGATGGAGGCAGTCGGCCGGGCATGCTGCGACTGGCATCCCGCCGGCGCGCGGCGGCGGTCATGAGCCCGGCGCGCACGATCCGTAGATACTTGGAAACGACGGGTCATTTCACTTGAATAGTGCTTCATCGTGTGCTGCGCTGTCACTCGGGACACGTGCCCTTGACGCGCGCGTGTCCTAGGGGGTTAGGCCGGATGGGAGACGACAGCCGCGGTTCGCTGCCGTCCGAGCCCGTGCCCGATGTGGTCCCAGCCGATCCTGACCGGCCGGCGTCGCGGGCACCGCATGAGTCCTCGCGAGGGCTCCCGCAGGCAGCCGCCGATTCCTGGCAGGCAGCGGACCGGGATCCGGAGCGGGAAGGTCAGGAGCCGATCACCGAGCCGATTCCGCGCCTGCAGGCCGCGGTGGCGGCCGCTCTGGAACAGGCCGCGGAGCGAGACGGGCTGCACGAGCTGGCGAGCCGGGAGCCCGAGACGGTGCAACTGCCGCGCCTGGCGGGCTCAGCAGCCGCGAGCAGCGACCTGCTTGGTCTGGCGCCCAGCGAGGACGGGGCGGCTACGGGTGGCGACGAGCTGGGTGATGCGGGAGAGCCGCCTGATGTTGCCGATCCGGGCGGTGCTGACGAGGTTGGCCGCATTAACGGGTCGGCTCGTTCTGACGGGCCCGGTCATGGCGACGAGGCGAGTCGTGCTGACGAGGCAGTTCGTGCTGACGAGGCGGTTCGTGCCGACGACACGAGTCGTGCTTACGAGGCGGGTCGTGCTGACGAGGCGGGTCTTGCCGACCAGGCGGGCCATGACGACCACGCATCGGGGCGTGCTGCGGAGCCGGCCCAGGGCCAGTGGCTGGCAGCAGCCGAGTCTGCCTCGGCGGACTGGTGGGTGCAGGACCGGACGACCCGGCGGCAGGCACCGGGCGCGCGGCGGCAGGCACCGGGTCCGGAGCGGACGGCACCGAACCTGCGGCGCTACCGGACGGCCGCCCTGATTGCCCTGGTCGTGGTCGTGGTCCTGATCGCCGCCGGAGTGCTGGCGGCAGTCCTGTCCTCGCATGGCGCGGTATCAACGGGCGGCGGCAGCCGGCGGGCCGGAGACGGCCCGCGTGCTGGCGAGGCTGCGGCTCGCGACCGGGCGGCGGCCTGGGTCGCCAGGCATGTCAGCCATGGTGTCGCCGTGTCGTGTGATCAGGCGATGTGCGCTGCGCTCGCGGCAGATGGATTTCCGGCCCGGAACCTGCGGGTGCTCGGGTCGGCGGCGCGTCATCCCCGCGGATCTGGCGTGATCGTCGTGACGGCGGCGGTCCGGGGCCGGTTCGGGAGCGGCCTCGGCGCGCGGTGGGCCCCGGCCGTGATCGCGACCATCGGTTCAGGCAGGCAGCGGATCGACATCAGGGTGATCGCGCCGCACGGGGCCAACGCTTACGAGACCGA
The DNA here is from genome assembly GCA_035604275.1 of Streptosporangiaceae bacterium. Classification (GTDB taxonomy): domain Bacteria; phylum Actinomycetota; class Actinomycetes; order Streptosporangiales; family Streptosporangiaceae; genus Chersky-822. The sequence continues at coordinate 19,636 of DATNIU010000048.1, forward strand.
GGCCAGGGCGGATCGGCTGGAGCGGAAGGCGGCCGGGTTCGGGCTGCTCGGCAGCCAGCAGCTCGTGGTCTCGGCCAGTGCCAGGCGGCAGCTGGCCGCGGGTCAGGTCGACTCGCGGCTGCTGAACGTGATCACGGCCCTGGTCGCCCGGCTGCCGATCCGCGTCGTGGCATTCGGCAGCTTCGCTCCAGGGGCCCCGAATGCCCCGCTCCGCGTTGCCGACCTGGCGGAGACGGTTCCGGGGGCCCACCTGGACGGCGCGCGCTACCTGCGGTCGCTGCTGAGCTTCCTGCGGGAGCAGAACCCGCCGTTCCGGCCCGTGCGCACGATGACCCTGCGTCTCGCCGATGGCCAGGCGATCCTGCGGATCGAGTTCGCCGCGCCGAGCCCGCTCGGACTGCTCAGCTCCCGGAACCCGTGACCAGCAGGCCGCTCCTTGGCTCGCGGCCGTCAGCCTGGTCCTGCCTCGCTGGCCGGCCTGACCGGCAGAGTGACGACGAAGCCGGTCCGGCCTGGGCGGCTCGTCACGCTGACCGTGCCGTGATGAGCGGCGATCACCGCGGCGACGATGGCCAGGCCGAGGCCGGTGCTGCCAGAGCCGCGGGAGCGCGACGTGTCGCCGCGGGCGAACCGCTCGAAGATCCCGGGCAGCAGCTCGGCGGCGATCCCGGGTCCGTCGTCGGTCACGCTCAGTTCGATGCCGCCAGGCGAGCCGGCCGTTGACCGGAGCGCGACGGTGACCGTCGTGCCGGCCCGCGTGTGGACCCTGGCGTTGCTCAGCAGGTTCGCGAGTACCTGCCGGAGCCGGTTCTCGTCTCCGGTCACCAGCACCGGATCGTCCGGCAGCTCGAGCCGCCAGCGGTGCTCTGGTCCGGCTACCCGGGCGTCGCTCGCGGCGTCTATGGCCAGCCGGGTCAGGTCGACGGTGCCCTGCTCCAGGGGGCGGCCCGCGTCCAGCCTGGCCAGCAGCAGAAGGTCATCGACCAGCGTGCTCATCCGGGCTGACTCGGACTCCACCCGGCTCAGGGCATGCGCCACCTCGTCCGGCAGAGCTCCCGGATGGCGCCTGGCAAGTTCGGCGTAGCCGCGGATGGCGGCAAGCGGTGTGCGCAGCTCGTGGCTGGCATCGGCGGCGAAGGTGCGCAGCCGGTCCTCGCTGGCGTGGCGGCGGGCCAGCGAGGACTCGACGTGCCCGAGCATCTGGTTGAACGCGGCGCCGAGCTGGCCGACCTCGGTCCGCACATCGGCGTCGGGGACCCGGTGCGGCAGGTCGACCTCGCCGCTGCCCAGCGGCAGCCTGGCCACCTCGGCCGCGGTGATGGTGACCCGGCGCAGCGGACGCAGCGACAGGCGCACCCAGCCGGTGCCGATCATTCCCGCGAGCAGTAGCGCGGCGGAGAAGACCGCCATCTCGGTCAGTTCCACGTGCCGCATCGCGGCATCGACCGAGTTCAGCGGCAGACCGCTGACATACACCGTGCCGCCCTGACCGACGACGGCCATCAGGCGGTAGGTGCCAAGCGTCGGCAGGGTGCGGGTATAAGGCTGTCCGCTGCGCGGCAGCGCGATCAGCGATGCCGTCTCGGTGGCGGACAGCGTGCAGCGACCAGCTGGGGTTGCCGCGTCGAGCAGGACGCCGTCAGAGATGGCCGCGCTGAGCGTATGGTCCGCCGTCCCTGGCGCGTGCGCGCAGTTAATGGGCTGACCGCCGCTCGCGTGACCATTGCCGCCCCGGTGGCCATCGCCGCCCGGTGCAGGAGGCGGATGCAGGCAGTTGAGGTAGCGCCTGCTCGCCACGGTCAGCTGGCTATCGAGCTGGCTGAGCAGGGCGCTGTGCAGGGCGACGTAGGTGACGATGCCGACCGTCGCGCAGGCCAGGGCAAGCAGCGCCACCAGGCCGGCGATCAGCCTGCCTCGCAGGGTTCGGCCAGCCAGCCAGCCACGGAAGCGATCGGCCCGCCGCTCTGGCCCGGCCGTCGCCCCAGGCCCGCCAGTCGGTCCAGGCCCGCCGGTCGGTCCAGGCCCGCCGGTCGGTCCAGGCCCGGTCGGCCCGGTCGCTCCGCTGCTCATCGGCTGTTCGGCCCGGCGCCGCTTCAGCCCGACGGCTTCAGCACGTAGCCGACGCCGCGGACAGTGTGGATCAGCGGCTCGCGGCCCGCGTCGATCTTCTTCCGCAGGTAGCTGATGTACAGCTCGACGACGTGGGCCTGGCCGCCGAAGTCGTAGTTCCAGACCCGGTCCAGGATCTGCGCCTTGGACAGCACCCGCCGCGGGTTGCGCATCAGGAAGCGCAGCAGCTCGAACTCGGTGGCGGTGAGCTCGATCAGCTCGCCGCCCCGGCGGACCTCTCTGGCGTCCTCGTCCATGGAGAGGTCGGCCACGGTCAGCTCGGTGCCGCTGCGGGCACGGGCAGCTCCAGCCCTGCGCAGCATGCCGCGCAGTCTGGCGAGCACCTCTTCCAGGCTGAACGGCTTGGTCACGTAGTCATCGCCGCCCGCGGTGATCCCGGCGACCCGGTCCTCAACGGCGTCGCGTGCGGTCAGGAAGAGCACGCATATCTCTTGCTGCTCGGCCCGCAGGCGCTTCAGCACCTCAAGGCCGCTGAGGTCGGGGAGCATCACATCGAGAATCACGGCGTCCGGCTTGAACTGGCGGGCCGTCCGCAGCGCCGAGACACCGGTATCGGCGGTGCGGACCTCCCAGCCCTCGTAGCGCAGCACGCTGGCCAGCAGCTCTGCCAGGCTCGGCTCGTCGTCGACCACGAGCACCCGCACCCGCGAGCCGTCTGGCCGCTGGCCTGCTTGCTGTCCTGGTTCCGCCCCGGCGTCGGCCGGAGGCTGTGCCTTGCCCATCACCTTCATCATGCTCTCAGGATCGGACCCGGGCCTGTGTGCCGAGTATGCGCCGCCTCTGCGTTTCCTCTGAGACCGCGTTTCCGCTGGCAGTGCCTGGTGCCTCAGACATCAGCAGCGCGAGCGCCGGGCAGTCGGTGACCGCGCGCCTGGCCCGCTTCGCGAGCGAGGCGGGTACCCGGCGGTCGGCAAGCAGCGGGTACCCCCATTCGTCCAGGGTGATCAGCTCGGGCAGCAGCTCGGCGCACAGCCCGTGCCCCGAGCACGCCACCGGATCGACGCGCAGCTGGTGCTTCATCGGTCAGCTCCAGTCGGCATCGTCGGTCGGCCCGTCCGCGATCGGCAGGAAGTGCCTGTCGCAGCTGGCCGAGCAGGTACCGCCGAGGTGACGGCGGATCTCGCCAGCGAACGTGCGCAGCGCGCTGCGGACGAACCTGACGGTGCCGTCCGGATGGCCGCAGGCGCCGCGGCCGTCCGCCAGGCCAGCCCAGCGGCTCAGGTCGTCGAGCACGGCGCTTCGCGGCCGCAGGTCAGCGACCTGCGCCAGGGCGGTGGCGATCCGCGGCAGCCCGTTGCGGCACGGGCCGCACTGCCCGGCCGACTCCAGCGCGAGGTAGCGCGCGACCCGCGCCGTCTCGACCAGACCGCACCGGTCGGCCGGAAGCGCGGCGAGCACGCCGGCCCCGACCGAGCCGCCGAGCGGGCGCAGCGCCGCGTTGCTCAGCGGCAGCCCGGTCGCCTGCGCGGACGGTATCCAGGCGCCGTGATAGCCGCCGACCAGCACGGCCTGGGTCCCGGCGAGGCTGATCAGGCTGTCGACCGGCTCGCCGAGCGGCGTCTCGGCCACGTGCGCCGAACTCTCCTGGCGCACCGTGCAAAGCATCGTGCCTGGTTCGTCCGGCGTTCCGGCAGAGCGGAACCAGCCAGGACCGTAGCGGGCGATCAGCGCCAGATGAGCCAGCGTCTCGACGTTCTGAACGAGCGTCGGCCGCCCGTCGACACCGCGCTCGGACACCCGCGGCAGGGCGAACCGAGGCAGCGCCGCCCCTCCGCTCACCACGCTCGCCAGCGCGGATTCCTGGCCGGCCAGGAAGCGCGGCGGCGCAGAGACGATCCTGACCCGCGTCCGGTCGATCCCGTGCTCGGCTCGCTCCGCGACAATGGCGCTCAGGCGCTGGAGAGCCGGGCGGTCGCAGCAGACATACAGCACGGCGCTGTCGGCCCGCACGGCCTCGGCGGCCAGTTGCAGGCCGTCGAGCACCAGGTGCGGGGCCGCCGTGAGCAGAGTCTTGTCCTTGTGGCTGGCCGGCTCGCCCTCCGCCCCGTTGCCGACCACGACAGGCCGGCCCGCCGCCCCGAGCACGGCCTCAAGCTTGCGCCAGACAGGAAACGCGGCGCCACCGCGGCCGGTCAGACCAGCCGCCCGCACATCGCGGATGAGCGAGCCTGGCCTGCCGCGGTAGGGAAGCTGGCCGAACCAGCGGATGTGCGCGGCGAGGCCGGCGGTTGAGTACGCGGCGGGCGGCAGCAGGCGGCGGAACGGCCCGCCGTCCCGGCCCGGCGGTGTCGTCCCGTGCTGGTCTGGCCCAGCGGCTTGCGGCCCAGCGGCTTGCGGCCTGGGAGTCTGCTGCCCAGGAGACTGCAGCCCAGGGGCTTGCGGCCCGGGGGTTGGCAGCCCTGGGGTTGGCGGCCCAGGGGCTTGCGGCCCGGGGGGTGGCAGCCCAGGGGCTTGCGGCCCGGGGGTTGGCGGCCCAGACGGCTGCGATGCGGCGGCTTGCGGCCTGGCCGCATCCAGCGCGACGGTGGGTAGCATGGCGGTTCCCTTCATGACGATGTCCGCAGGGGACTTTCAGTGATGTCGGCGGTCAGGCTCATCGGTGACCCGCCCGCAGCAGGTCGTCAGGCGCGGCCATCAGCCCGGGCACCAGGCGGGCCCTTGGCAGGGCCCGGATGGCGCTAGCCAGCCGCCAGCCGGCCGCGCCGAGCACGGCCAGCGCGCAGGTGATCGTCAGCCCCAGCAGCGGCCCGCCGCGCAGGTCGGTACTCGCGCCGATGCCGTGCGCCAGCGCGACCGGCCAGGACAGATAGGCCAGCCAGTGCACCGCGCGCCAGGACCGGCGGCCGATCCGGTGCCGCAGCAGGCTGGTCACGATGATGGCCGCGATCAGGTCGATCGAGACCGCGCCAAGACCTAGCCAGAATGGCTTGTAGGCGGACACGAACGGGATGACGGCCGCGGCCAGGCTGATGCTGACGTAGGAGTCGGCGATCGCCGTGAGCACGTGCACAGCCACGAAACCGACGGCCAGCAGCGAGAGGTACCTGTGCAGGCCTAGGCCTGCGAACCTGGGCAGCCCCGGCAGCCGTCCCTGCCGGCTCACGACGATGCCGAGAACGACGACCGCGGTCAGCAACACGATCGCGACCACGCCGGTCGCGCGGCTGGCGTACCAGAAGGCGGTGCTCGGGCTCAGCATCACGAGCCTCCCGAGGTCGCCTGGCCAGTTCCTGAGCTGGCGGTCGGGGCCGAGGTCGGCGTGCTCAGCTTCTTAGCCGCGCCGCTGGTGCCCGGGGTCTTCGACGTCTGCCCGGATGACCCGCTCGACTGCGTGGCCCGCGTCGAGGTCACTGCGGCGTGCGTCACGCCCGGCAGGCTGAACGCGAGCGCGCCGGCGGCGATCATGCTCGCCGCGGTGGCGCTGACCGCGGCTGCCCGAAGCCGGGCCAGGCCCCGGTCGCGGGCGGCCACCGATCCGGCTAGATCCTGATTGTGCTTGTCCATGCCCTGAAGTGTCGCGGCTGTCTCTTGGCCAATCCTCTGCGGCAGCTATGCGGAAGCTATGAACGGCGGCAGCCAGGTCGTCGCTGGCGTGCAGCCTGTCGGCTAACGTGCCCGTCCTGGCCGGCGCTCGTCCTGCTGATGGCCGGGCGGCCCGGTGCCGCTAGCACAGAGTCCGGGCGGTGCTAGCTGGCGCGGTGCCCGGCCCTCAGCCGGTGCACGATGCCCGGCAGCGCGGCCAGGAAGCCGTCGACCGACTGCTGCGTGGTCCCGCGGGGCAGCGAGACCCGTACGTTGCCGTGCGTAATAGCTCCCATAGCGGCTAGCACGTGACTTGGCTGCTGCGTGTCGGACGCGCACGCGCTGCCCGATGAGACCGAGTATCCGGCCCGGTCGAGCTCGGTGACCAGCGCCTCGCCGTCGACGTAGAGGCAGGAGAACGCCACGATGTGCGGCAGCGTCGCGACGGGATCGCCGTGGAACACGGTGTCCGGCACCAGCCCTGGCAGCCGGTCCCTGATCTGGCCGGTCAGAGCGCGGAGCGCGCTGTCGGCGGCGTGATCGGCCTGGAATGCGTCCAGAGCCGCGGCGGCGGCGATGACGGCTGGCAGGTTGGGGAAGCCTGGCACTCGGTGAGCCTCGCGCGCGTCGGCCGGCAGCGGCGATCGCCAGCGAACCGTCCGGCGGATGGCCAGGACGCCCACACCTGGCGGGCCGCCCCACTTATGCCCGCTGGCCGCGAGCACGGACCATCCGGCCGGCGCCGGCATCCGGCCCGTGGTGACCGCCGCGTCGACCAGCAGCGGCACTGCCGCCGCCCGGCATTCGCTGGCTACGGCCTCGGCTGGCTGCAGCGTGCCGACCTCGTGGTTCGCCGATTGAAGGCAGGCGAGAACGGTGCGGTCCCGCCGGATCGCGCTCGCGAAGCCGTCGATGTCGGCACGGCCGAAGGAGTCGACTCCGATCGTGGTCAGCGCGGTTCCCGCCTGTTCCGCCTGGGCCGCGGCGCTCAGCACGCTCGAGTGCTCGACGGCGCTGAGCACCAGGTGCCCGGGACCGCGCGCGGCGGACTGCCTGGCGAGCACCGCCCCGAGCACGCCGAGGTGCACCGCCTGCGTTCCCGAGCCGGTGAAGGCCAGCTCGTCGGCGCGGCAGCCGATCGCGGCCGCGATCCGCTCCCGAGCCTGGTCGAGCAGCAGCCGGGCGAGGCGTCCCTCCCGGTACAGCCGGACCGGATCGGCCCAGCCGTCGTCGAGCGCCGCCAGCAGCGCCTCCCGCGCGGCCGGCCGCATGGGCTCGGCCGAAGCCGCGTCGAAGTAGGCCACGTTCTCAGACCCTAGGCGACCCGTCGTTCTCAGGTGCGTAACTGCTCGGCGATCTGGCGGGGGTACCGGGATATCGGGCGGGGCAGCGTTGTACTGTTTGCACGACAGTCTGTAGGACAGGCAACGACCGGCCAGCGAGATCGGCGGCCGGCCGCAGGGAAGGCAACCTGTGAGTCCCATCCGCAGTGCCCCACATCACGGGAGGAACCGGCGCCGGCTACGGCGCTGGCTGCCGCGCGCCGCCATGCTGCTCGCGCTGGCCATCGTGACGACGGGCTGCAAGTCAACCGCGTTCACCCGGATGGGCCTGCTGCCCCCGGTCACCAAGCAGGGCGAGGTGACCCTGCACATGTGGCAGGGCTCATGGATCGCAGCCTGGGCCGTCGGCGTCGTGGTCTGGGGCGGGATCCTCTGGGCGGTCATCTTCCACCGCAAGCGCGGCGACCAGCTTCCGCAGCAGGTCCGCTACAACCTGCCGATCGAGATCCTGTACACGGTGCTGCCGTTCATCATGGTCGGAGTGATCTTCTACTTCACCGCGCGGGACGAGAACTACATCACCAAGCTGCCGCATCCCGCCGTCGTGGTCGACGTGACCGGATTCCAGTGGAGCTGGCAGTTCCAGTACCCGCACTACCACGTCACCCCGCCAGGCGGCCCGACTTCGGTCGTCACCGAGAACGGCGCGATGTGGAATCCCGGCGCCGCGACCCAGAATCTGCCGCAGCTGGTGATCCCCGAGAACGAGCCGGTGCAGTTCAACCTCACCTCGATCGACGTGATCCACGCCTTCTGGGTGGTGCCGTTCGAGTTCAAGCGGGACGTGATCCCCGGATTCCCCAACAAGTTCGACATCACGGCGATCAGGACCGGCAGCTTCATCGGCCGCTGCACGGAGCTATGCGGCGTCTACCACAGCCGTATGCTGTTCCGGATCAGGATCGTCACGCCCGCCCAGTTCCGGCAGTGGATCCACGGGCAGCAGCTGCAGCAGAGCAGGTCAGGGGGGGCTCAGTGACCGCCGTCAAGCCGATGGAGCAGGCGCAGCTGCCGCCGGAGGCGCCCGGCGGCTACCGCAAGGGCTCGATCCTCGCGGACTGGCTGTCGTCGACCGACCACAAGATCATCGGTCACCTGTACCTGATCACCTCGTTCGGCTTCTTCCTGATCGGCGGCCTGATGGCGCTGATCATCCGGGCGCAGCTCTTCGAGCCGAACAACCACCTGGTGTCCGACCAGGTGTACAACCAGCTGTTCACCATGCACGGCACGATCATGCTGCTGCTGTTCGCCACTCCGCTGTTCGTCGGGTTCGCGAACGAGATCATGCCGCTGCAGATCGGGTCGCCGGACGTGGCGTTCCCGCGGCTGAACCTGCTGAGCTACTACATGTTCGCGTTCGGCGGCCTGATCCTGCTGCTCAGCTTCCTGACCCCGAACGGGGCAGCTGCGTTCGGCTGGTACGCGTACTCGCCGCTGACCAGCGCGCTCTACTCGCCGGGCATCGGCCCGGATATGTGGATCATGGGACTGACTCTCTCCGGGCTCGGGACGATCCTGTCCGGCGTCAACTTCGTCACCACGATCTTCTGCATGCGGGCACCCGGCATGACCATGTTCCGGATGCCGATGTTCACCTGGAACATCCTGCTC
>DATNIU010000049.1:0-25698 GCA_035604275.1 Streptosporangiaceae bacterium
CGACCAGGCCGTCGGGCCCGATGGGCGTGGCGGGGGTGATGGGCCTGGCGGGGGCGATAGGTCTGGCGCGCCTGATGTGCCCGACGAGCGCGACGGGCCTGAATCGGTCTCCTTCGATGCCGACGCCGCACTCAGGCTGGCTGGTCACCTGGCTGAGATCGCCTGGCTGGCCGCACCCGGCGACTCCGGCATCGCTGCGGTCAAGCGGCAGGTCTTCTCGGCCAGGGCCGACGCGGCGACCTCGACCATGGCGACCGGAGTCTTCCTGTGGGCCTCGGAGGAGGCTTCAGGCGACGCCTAGGAGGGCTTGACGAAACTGTTTTCGCAGGTCAGGGCTAGCAACTTGGCCTAGTTGATCTTGCCATCCCCCAGATTTCCTTGATCGTTACCCCAGCGCGCCCCGTGTCGGATGCGCGAGGCGCATCCGACTTCGCGACATAGCTCAAGCACGCCCACAGGAGGCACATGATGAGTCCGTCAGGTGACGTACTGCTCAAGGAAATCGATCACGCTGAACCGGGCGTAGCTGATGACGGATTCGAGGACGCCGGGCATCTCCCATGCACCAGTAAGCGACGGAGCCTCCTTGAGAGCTATTTTGATTCCGCCGCCCGCCTGCACGTCAGGTGTTATGTCAGATTGCCAGGAGACCGGGATGCTGGCGAGTGCTGCGCCGTCTCCTTTCTCCCGCCGTTCGGATATGACCACGGGTTCAGTGACGCCGGGGATTCGCACGGTAACCGTTGGGTGAAACATATTCCCGCTGATCACCATCAGCGTGCGATGCTTATCAGCGTTGGATATGCGAGTGAGGAGGGCGAGCGGATTAAGTTCGGGACTCTGAGGACTTGCCGCATGCGGCTGAACCGCGTTGATGCGTGCGAGTGCAGCGGGTGGCATCCCACGGGTCCACTTCTTGAAACTGTCGCGCCGCGTCTTGTTGCGGTCGCTCCCGGTACGAGGGTCGATGTCGGGCTGCCAGATGTCCTGCTCGAAGACGGGGAACTGCGCATCGTCGCGCCCGGTCAGCGCTACGCATATGTGGTCCAGCGCGGATCTCACGTTGGCGACGAAGTCGCCGGCGATGGCCGCTATGTCGTCCCCGTCATCAGGCAGCGGAAGAAGATATCCTCGCACGGTCAGATAGTCCACATTATGGCTGGACTCGATTTCGCGGCCAACACGGTACGGGTAATCTCCGTCGCGAAGCCGAAAGAACTCACCCTTGAACTCGTCAAGATGCTTATCTGCCCGCCTGAGTCTGACCCTCCACGTTCGACGCATGGCCTTGAGCTTTCTTAGTAGAAGTGACGAGCCCGGAAGGGGGACCGGGAGGCCCGGAATAATGACTCGGAAATTGTCAGACCCCCTCGGTAGGATGGGTCTGTAAGTAAAAACAAGCGGCCCCGGCGAGTGCGTCAACACCCCCGGGGCCTGGACCAAGGGATGCATCCCCATGGTTTCCGCCACGGTATCACCGGGACATGACGCCCGGCAGGTCGCGGCACTGCCCGCGCTGCCCGACATCATCCAGTTCATCACCGATCTTGACGCCCTGCGCTGGACCGGCCGGCCAGGCAACGGCTCCCGCGTCCTGGTCGGCGCGGCGCTCGTCAAGGCCGTCTACGCACTGCCGACCTGGACTCGTACCGCGCGGCTGATCGCTGAGCACGCCGCGCTGCGCGAGGCCATCGGGGGCGCTCCCTCCCAGTGGGCCTGCTGACGCTTCGTGGCCAAGCTGCGCGAGCACGGCGACGCGCTGGCGAACTGCATCGACCGGGTCTTGGCGAAACTCCACGCCGCCAAGCCCGGCATGGGCAAGACGGTCGCCATCGACGGATCGGACCTGCCGGCCTACGGCAACGGGCAGAAGTACGTCTCACGCGGCGGGGCGCTGCGCAAGAAGTTCTCCGACCCCGACGCCACATGGGGCCACCGCTCATCGATCAGCACCCGGAGCGGCGGCGGATATTACGGCTATAAAGTACATACGGCCGTTTGCGCGCAAACCGGGCGTCCGGTCGCGTGGAACGTCCGCACCGCGAAGGACCCGGAGATAGCCGAAGTCCCGCTCCTGCTTGATGAGGTTGCCCGTCGCGGCTTCACCGTGGACATCGCGGTTCTTGACCGTGGCTACGATGCCGAGATCGTCTACACCGAAGTTGAGAGCCGACATGCCCGCCCGGTGATCCCGCTGCGGAAGACTCCCGCCGTCAAGGCAGGCAAGGACAAGCCGTCCTGCGATCATGGCGAGTGGACCTTCGCCGGCTCGGACACCAAACGCGGCGCGAGCAAGTGGCGATGCCCGACCGGCGAGTGCGCTCCGGCGTCGGTGTGGGTCAAGGCGAGCCGGCTGCACACCCTGATCCCCAGGAACACGGACGGGTTCAAAGCGCTGTATCATCAGCGCGGCGCGGTCGAGCGGGAGTTCGGCGTACCTCAAGCACCAGTGGGCCATGCTCCCGCTACGCGTCCGCCGGCTCAGCCGGGTACAGCTTCATGTTGACCTGACCATCCTGGCGCGGCTAGCTGACGCTGTGACCACGGCCGACGTCATAGAGACCGCGTAGCGTAACGCCCCGTCGCTTCTCAGGTGACGGGGCGCTTCGGCAGCATTGCGAGTCAGCAGGACTCACGCGGCGCAAGGTCCAAGGTGTACAGAATGGCGTCGTCGCGGCTGTCCATGATGTACGCCGTGTCCTGCGGGTAGACGTACGTGCGGACGTCGCCCGTCGTTAGGCTCGTGCTGATGGATCCAGACACTGGCGATCATCCTCTCACTGCGGTGGCTCGCTGTTGCCAGTATCACCCAGGTCAGGCGGTGGGTACAACGGCTCCTCCTGACCTGGGCGTTGGATCTGACCGAACACCCGTTCGTAATTGTCCATATTTTCATTGATTGCCCGTATGACAGCGAAGATCACTCCGGGCGAGATACGAACCCGTGCCACGAGTTGGTGCGGAGCATGAATCACAGGCTCGCCCTCGGGCGTCTGCGCGGGCTGAGGCGGCTGAGCGTTGACCATGAAGTCGAGCGTGAATTCATGCGCCGTGTGCCAGACAGCCAGGGCATTCGCGTAGACACCGCTTGCTAAGCCCGGCTCGGCACGGAGTTCAAACGCCACACGCGGCCGTGGCGGTGGATTGGTCAAGAACTCTCTCCCTTCAGGGGAATTGGTGGATACCGGTGGACTCTAGGCCGCGTGCCGTGATCGACGTGCGCAAAGGGGAATCTTTCTTCGGCAGTGCCCCGTCAGCCGTCCGGTTCGCGTTCCTCTGCTACCTCGCGCTCGACGTGATCCATCTTGTAGCGGAGCGCGTGAACATCGTGAGCAGCAACGATGCGGACATAGTCCCCGCCGGACTCGCGCAGCACCGCTATCCACTTGGTGCCGGCAGGGATCTGCTCGATCTCCCAGCGGACCCCGAAGTCCCGGTAGAGCTTCGCCAGGCTCGGCGGGCGCGGGCCTTCGAGCAGCCGGCGGGATGCCTCAGCGTCCATGCCCGAACCTCTCCCTGAAGCCGGCCGCGCGGGTGGCATCCCGTTCGGCTGCGGCGATGGCCACGCTCAGCCCGTCCGCTGTGGCGGAGTCCACGGTGACTGACGCGCCAGGGAGCAGGACGGACAGGTCGTGCCGGGTCGCGTACAGGTGCCCTTGAGCTGATGCCCAGACGTGCCAGGCGGGATGGTCGTGCCGCAGGCGCGGTAACTCATGTGACACCGGGAACCTCCGTGCTCGCACTGGGGGCGATCTCGCAACCCGTAATCGCAGCGTAAATGCGCGCGATCGCCTGTGGCTGCGTCATTCCGGCATCATCTTGCGTCATTCCGGCGTCATTGTGCTATGGTCAGGGCGTGGGACCGAACCCGGCGCTGCGAAATGCCCGCCTGGATGCCCGCCTGAGCCAGGAAGACCTGGCCCGGCGCATCCGCGAGGCCGGGTACCGGGACGGCGATCCGAACGGGTGCACGCGGGGCATGGTCCAGCGGTGGGAGTCCGGGCAAGTACGCCGACCGCAGGGTCGCTACCTGATCGCCCTTGAGAACGTGCTCGGCGTCCCGGCCGCGAATCTCGGCTTCGCCGACGCCGCCGCCGGGATGGACCGCAGCCGCGCGCTCGCCGATGCTGGCCTGGACTCGCCAATGCCGCTGCCCGAGGCCGGTGCCCGCTACGGGCCGCTGACCGGCATCTGGCTGTCGGAGTATGAGTTCCCGTCGTCGGGACGGGGCGCGGTCTTCTCAAACCGGCATTACGTCCTGGTGCTCCAGCGCGGAGCGCGCCTGATGGTCCGGTCGCTGCCCGCGTCCGCCTCACGGCTGTCGCTGGAGCTGGACGTGAACGGCCAGGTGGTCACCGGCACCTGGACCGAGCACACGTCGCAGGAAGGCTACTACCGTGGGGCTGTGTATCACGGGGCGATCCAGATGCTCGTGGATCCGACCGGGCGGCGGATGGCCGGCAAGTGGGCCGGGTTTGCCCGCGACTTGGAGGTCAACACCGGGCCGTGGACGCTGGATCTCGTCACGGAGTCCGTCACAGCCGAAGCCATGCGGGAGCATGACAAGAGAATCGAGCCGCCTGCCTGACGTCGACCGCAGGTCAACGCGCCGTGGGCCCGACGACGGCCCGGTACGGAAGGTTGAGGCGCGGCGGGACTTGGCAGGCAGAAGCCGGACGGTCAGATCAAGATCATTCGGCTTCCTTAGTTTCGCCAACCGTTTCGTCAAGCCCTCCTAGGAGTCCGCGTGGCCTGATACGTCGCTCGCGGTCGGCCCGGAAACGCGCAGGCAACTGCCGTCAGCGGAGAACCGTAGCTCTTCGTGACCAGCCAGACCACCGCACGCGGCGCCACGAACGGCCATGCTCGACTTAGCATTAGTTGCCGCTCACCAAATCGGTATAAAGCCATCGTGATCATGACTGTAACCCGTGATATGTGCCGCGCACAATGACTACGAGCCCGTTATGCCCCATTTCGGGGGTGGCTTAGGGTGACGAGGGCTTAGGGTGACGGGGGGCGACGGGGCGGGGCGGCTCTGGCTACCAGGAGTCGAGGAGCGGGGGGAGCTCGGACAGGCGGGTGATCACGGCGTCGGGCGCGGCGCCATCGAACGGCGGTACGTCATTGTTGGGGAGCAGGACCGCGCGCATTCCGATGCCCTTCGCGCCGTGGATGTCGTCCCAGGGCCGGTCGCCGACGAAGACGCAGGCGCGCGGATCGGTCACGCCGACGGCGGCCATCGCGGCGAGGAAAGCCTCGGGGTGCGGCTTCGTCCAGTCGAGCTCGCTGCTGTAGACGGCGCCGTCGATCAGGTGCAGCACGCCGTCGCGGCGGAACACGTCCTCATGCCAGCTCCGCGGCCACATCGTGTTGGAGAGCACGCCAGTCCTGATGCTCCTGGCACGCAGGAAGGTCAGCAGGTCAAGCCCATCGGGGTGGGTGTAGGTGTGCGGCGCCCAGGCCTGCAGGTAGGTCGCGAGCAGGTCCTCGGTCGGCTCGATGCCTGCCCGCTCAAGCACCCCGAAGATGGTCGAGCTGCGCTGGGACGTCCTGGCGATCTCCCAGAACTCGATCTCGGCCTGAAGGGCCGCGGCGGCGCGGTCGTGATGGTCGTCGGGGAAGTGCGGCGCGCAGACGGAGCGCCAGAGCTCGACGTGGTCGATGCTGTGCCACGGGGTGAGCGTCCCGCCCCAGTCGAAGATCACCGCGTCAACCGCCACGAGCAGATCGTATCGCCGGATCCGGCCTGTCCTACGTCGTGCCTGGTCACAGCGATCTGAAAACTGATCATTGCCTGCAAAGCCGCTGAAAGGAAGGATACCTGTGGGATGGGGCGTAAGGATTGGCTCCGGCGTTCCCTGCCTGTCGCTTGGAGTTTGCTTCTGGCTCCTAGCGTCACCTGCTGAATGATCCGGCAGTTTGGCCGGATGAGGCATACAGGGAGGATTTGGATGCGAAAGCTGCACGATGGCAGCCGCCGCCGGGCGGGATCCAGAACGGTCGCCACCGCCGGTACCGCGGTGCTCGTAAGCTCGCTCGCAATGGTCGGCGCCGTGGCGCAAGGTACCGCCCTGGCCGCGAGGACGGGACCTTCGGAGGTCGCCTCCGTGCATGCGGCCGGTCACCACGTTGTCACCGGCTGCCAGCTCGGGAATGGCGTCAAGCACGTTATCGAGATCACCTTCGACAACGTGCACTTCTTCCGCGACAACCCGAATGTGCCGTCTGACCTGCAGCTGATGCCCAGTCTGCTGCAGTTCATCGAGGGCAACGGCACGATGCTGTCGAACAACCACACGCCGCTGATCGCGCACACCGCCGATGACATCCTGACCACCTTCACCGGCCTGTACGGCGACCGGCAGGGCATGCCGATCAGCAACACCTACCGGTCCTTCAACACCGACGGCACAACCGACCCGGCGGGCTCATTCGCCTACTGGACCGACCCGGTGTTCGACACCGCGTCGACTCCGAACGCCGGGCACGACACCAATCCGTCGATGGTCTACGCATCGGCCCCGCCGGCGACCACGCCGACCACGCCGACCACGATCACGCCGGCGCCCTGGGTGCCGTACACCAGGGCCGGCTGCAACGTCGGCGAGGTCGCCACGGCCAACCAGGAGCTCGAGAACACCGGCGTGGATATCCCGAAGGTCTTCGGCACCGGGTCGCCCGAGGCGGCGCAGCTAGCCGCTGACCCCGACTCGTTCAAGGACGCCGAGACGGCCGACTACGTCGGGATCGGCGTGCACTGCGCGCCCGGCGATTCGTTCTGCGCGAACGCCCAGGCGGTCAAGTTCGGGCAGACCAGCCCGAGCCCGACGGCCGTCCCCGACCTGCTGCCGAACGAGCCCGGCGGATACACCGGCTACCAGGCGCTGTTCGGCCACCGGTACGTTGCTCCGCAGCTCGGCGCCGGCACCCCGAACCTGACCAGGAACGGCTATCAGGTCACCAACGCCGCTGGCAACCTGGTCGACCTGAGCGGCAACGAGATCGACGGTGCGTTCCTGACCAACCACCCGGGCTTCCCCGGATTCGGCCCGATCAACGCCGCGCAGTCCCTGGCTTACATGTCGGACATGCTGGAGTCCGGCGTGCAGGTCGTGAACGGCTACATTGCCGATATCCACGGTAACGAGCACATCCCCGGGGTGACCGCGTGCAATGGCGCCCCGGCCGCGCTCGGTCCGGGCAGCGCCTGCTACGTCGCGCAGGCGCAGTACTACAACGCCGCGTTCGCGACGTTCTTCCAGCGACTGGCGGCGGACGGCATCACGCCGAAGAACTCGCTGTTCGTGTTCAGCTCCGACGAGGGCGACCACGTGGCCGGAGCGAACGTCGGGCGGGCGATCCAGCCCACCCCGGCGAACTGCGACGGCGCCACGGTCAGCGGGACCACGGTCACGCCCGACGTGCTCTGCACCTACCCGGCCGGGTCGTTCGGCGAGCTGGCCGGCAACATGACCGGGTTGCTCGCCACCCAGGCGGGCGACACCACGCCGTTCACCCTGGAATCCGACACCGCACCCGAGTTCTATGTGACCGGCAACCCGGGGCCGACCTCGCCGTCGGTCCGCACGCTGGAGCACGATGTCGCCGGGCTCACCAACGTCAACCCGTACACCGGCGCCAGCCAGCCGATCGCCAACTACCTCGCCGATCCGACCGAGGAGGCGATCCTGCACATGGTCAACGCCGACCCGGCCAGGACGCCGACCTTCGCGCTGTTCGCCAAGCCCGACTATTTCCTCAGCCCCGGGTCCGCGACCTGCAGCCCGTGCGTCACCCAGAACCCCGGCTTCGCCTACGACCACGGCGACTACGCTGCCGAGATCAACACGAACTGGCTCGGCATCGCAGGGCCTGGCGTGAAGCACCGGGGTCTTGACGGCTCGCCGCCCGAGGACGGGCCGAACTCGGCCGGCCCCGACAGCGGTCAGGTAACCGTGCCCGGCAGCGGGACCACGGGCACCTGGATCGACGAGACCGACATCCGGCCGACGGTCCTGTACCTGGCCGGGCTGCGGGACGACTACGTGCAGGACGGACGGGTGATCACGCAGATCGTCAGGGACCCGAACCGGGCGCTCAGCGAGGATGACGTGAGCCAGCTCGGGGCCTGCTACAAGCAGCTCAACTCCAGCGTCGGCGAATTCGGCACCGACACGCTGATCGCCGACACCAACGCGGTCGAGAGCACGAGCACCGGTGACCAGACTTACCTCAACACGGTCTCCGAGCTCAGGTGGCTGGAGGTGGCCAGGGACAACCTGGCCGGCACGATCAAGGCCGAGCTCAACGCGGCCGCGTTCGGCGACCAGCGGATCAGGCACGTCGATGACCAGGTCGACGCCTGCAAGGAGATCGTCAGGGATGCCCGCCGGCTAGCCAGCTGACGAGCCGCTCCCGTCCAGCCGGTCCCGCGCCCGGCGATCTCCGGCATCGATGCCGGGCCGATCGCCGGGCGCGGGACCGCCCGGTGCGGCACAGGCAGCCGGTCGGCCGATCGCCGGCCGGCCGCGCGCGGCGGTCGGGACAAGGTGCCGCTCCGCGGGCTGCGGTGGCTGGCTGACGCGCGTCCGGCGCGGCGGGCCAGCGCGGCGGAGCGCGGCGCCGAACCGGCGGGGTGGGCGTGCGGAATGCCGGCCCGCCTGGGACACTGGACGCACGACCGTGCTCCGGCCAGATGCTCCGGCCAGACCAAGATGCTCAGGCCAGAAAGGAAGCGTGAGATGGCCGATCAGGACACTCCGGCGCAGCTGCGCGGTACGGTCGTGGCGAACGGCCGGGTAGCGAAGCGGGACGCCGACGACATCGTCGCCGAGATCGAGCGCACCAGGCAGAACCTGGCCCGCACCATCGACTCGCTCGCCGACCGGGTCAGCCCGGCGAGTAACGTGCGGCGGCTCAGGGAGCGCGCCGCCGAGCAGCTGAGCAGGCCGGAGGTCCAGATGGCGGCCGCGGCTGCCGTGCTCGCGGTGACCGGCGTGATCATCTACCGGATCTGGGGCCGGCGGCGGTCCTAGCGGCCGTCGGCGGGTTCGGCCCTGGTGGCTAGAGGAACGCCTTGCCCTCGCCGCGGTAGGTGGGGACGGTCGAGGTGATCGTGTCGTCCTCGATCAGGTGCAGCTCGTTGAATCTCTCGCACAGCTCGCCCGCCTTGGCGTGCCTGAACCACACCCGGTCACCGATCCGCAGGCCGTCGGCTGCCGCGCCGAGCAGCGGGGTCTGCACTTCACCGGCGCCCTCGTCGCGATCGAGCACCAGGCCGGCCGGCAGGTGCGGCACCGGCAGCCGGCTTGCGTTGCCCGGGCCGGACGCCAGGTAGCCGCCGCCGAGCACGGTGACCACGCCCGGACCCGGCCTGCGGACCACGGGCAGCGCGAACAGGGCGGCCGGGAGGCCGGAGAAGCCGCGGTAGCTGTCGAACAGCCGGGGCTGATAGAGCCCGGAGCCCGCGCCGATCTCGGTCACCGCGGCCTCCATGGCGGTCTTCTCGACCGACCCGGTGCCGCCGCCGTTGACGAATTCGAGCGGCGCCACGCGGGTGACAGCGGCGACTATGGCTGCCCTGCGCTCGGCTAGCTCCCGCGCCGACCTGCGCTGCATCACCCGGATGGCCCTGGCGTAGGCCGGCCTGCCTGGCGGATCATCGCCTACCCCGGCGATCTGCGCCTCGTACGCCATCAGCCCGGCCAGCCGCAGGCCCGGCCTGGCGACGATCGCGGCGGCGAGCTCGGCGGCCTGAGCCGGCGTGCGGACCGGCGAACGCCTGGCGCCGGCCCGCAGCCTGCCGCCGAGCGCCAGGTAGCCTGCGTCGATGTCGATGGCCACCCGGACGGGCTGCGGGTCGGGCGCCGCGGCCGCGGCTCGCGCGATCAGGTCGAGATGGTCGGTGCAGTCGACCATCACGGTGATCGCGGTGGCCGCCGTCGGCTGGGCGGCCAGTCTGGCGAGCGCGGCCTGATCCACGGTCGGGTACGCGACCACGATGTCGTCGCTGGTCCGGCACTCGGCCAGCCAGAGCGCCTCGGGAAGGGTGAATGCCAGAATGCCGCGGAACCCGTCTCTCGCCAGCGTGCCGCAGATCAGCCGCCTGCACCGGACAGACTTGCTGGCCAGCCTGATTGGCTTGCCGGCCGCCCGGCGGATCATGTCCGCGGCGTTCGCGCGGAACGGCGCGAGGTCAACCACCGCGAAGGGCGGGTCAAGGTGGCAGGTGGCAGAGTTGAGACGCTGATGCTGATCGGCCGGAACGGCCTGGATCACAGATCTTCCTGCGTCAGTGCCGCGTAGTCACCTGACGACAGCAGCCCGGGCGGCGCCTCGTCGGCCGAGTCGAGCCTGATCTTGAACAGCCAGCCCGCACCGTACGGATCGGAGTTCACCAGGCCAGGGTCATCATCGATCTCCGGATTGATCTCGGTCACCTCACCGTCGGCGGGGGAGTAGATGTCGCTGACCGACTTGGTCGACTCCACCTCGCCGCACGGATCGCCTGCGGTCACCCTGGAACCCACGGCGGGTACCGAGACGTAGACCACGTCGCCCAGCGCACGCTGGGCATAGTCGGTGATGCCGACGCGGGCCGTCGAGCCCGTGATCGCCAGCCACTCATGCTCCGCGGTGTAGTGCAGCTCATCGGGAACGCTCACGGTGCACCCTTTCTCGTGCCAGTTTCCTCATGCCAGTCTTCTGCTGCCGGCGGCCGGGGCCGGTCGGTGTCAGGCGGGCCGGCGGTAGAACGGGAGCGGGACCAGGACCGCGGGCTCGGCGCTGCCCCTGATGTCCACTGCCAGCCCCGCCGTCGTCCCGCCCGCCGTGCCCGTCCCGGCGGCGGCGGCCGCCTGCGCGGTCAGGTAAGCCATCGCGATCGGCTTGCCCAGGGTGGGTGAAGGCGCACCGCTGGTGACCGTTCCGCTTGGCTCACCCTGCCACAGCACGGTGTAGCCGTGCCTCGGCACCCGCCTGGACTGACCCACCAGGCCGGAGAGCACTTTCGCTGGCGCGGTGCCAGCCCGCTCAGCCAGCGCCGCCCGGCCGACGAAGTCGCCGGGCTTGTCGAGCTTGACCACCCGGCCAAGACCGGCCTCGTACGGCGTGATGTCCCGGCCGAGCTCGTTGCCGTAGAGCGGCATGCCGGCCTCGAGCCTGAGCGTGTCCCGTGCGGCGAGGCCGGCCGGGACCAGCCCGTCGTCCTCGCCAGCCTCGGTCAGCGCCATCCACATCTGGCCGGCCTCGTGCGGCGCCGTGAAGATCTCGAACCCGTCCTCGCCGGTGTATCCGGTCCTGGCCAGCAGCACCTGGCAGCCGGCCACCGTGGCGGGGTAGCTGGCGTAGTACCGCAGCTGGCCGAGATCGGTATCGGTCAGCCTGGCCAGGATGCCGGCCGATCGCGGGCCCTGGATGGCGATCAGGGCGTAGGAGTCGGTGCGGTCGGTGACGGCGGCGGCGTGGCCAGCCGCGCGGTCGGTGAGCTCAGCGGTGACGGTGGCAGCGTTCGACGCGTTGGCCACCACGAGGAACTCGTGCTCGGCAAGCCGGTAGACGATCAGGTCGTCGATCACCCCGCCATCGGGCGCGCAGATCATCGTGTACCTGGCCCGCCCGGGCGGGATCGCCGAGGCGTTACCGACCAGCGCGTAGTCCAGCGCCGCGGCCGCTTCCTGGCCGGTGACCGAGAGCTCCCCCATATGGGACAGGTCGAAGAGCCCGGCGGCGGACCGGACGGCCAGGTGCTCAGCGGTCTCGCTGCCGTAGCGCAGCGGCATCAGCCAGCCCGCGAAGTCCGTCAGGGTCGCGCCGAGGCTCTCGTGCACTGAGGTCAGCGGGGTGCGGCGCGGCGCCGGGTGCGGATCTGGCATCTGCGTCTCCATGGGCTGGCCGGAAGATCAGCGCGAAACGGCCTGGCGCAGCGGTGGCGCCTGACGACTGGATCCGGCCTGGCGTCCAGCTGCGTCAGTCGATGGCGCCTGCGCTGCTGGCACAGCCTACCGCTGGGCGGCTCGCTTCGGCCGGCCGGGAGCGGCCGGGCCGGGGCGGTGACGGAGCGCGAGGATAGTGGAGAGGACAGGTACCGGGAGAGGACATGAGGATGACGCTGCTGACCGAGGATGAGATCGCCGCCGGACTGGGCCGCGCGGCTGGCTGGGAGCGAGCCGGGAGTGCTATCACGCGCGCGGTCACGCTTCGTGACTTCCGCGACGCCATGCTCTACGCCGGCGCCGTGGCCTACCTGGCCGAGGCCGCCAACCACCATCCGGACATCACGATCCAGTGGAACCGGGTGACGCTTACCCTGTCGACGCACTCGGCGGGCGGGCTGACCGGCGCTGACTTCGCGCTTGCCGAGCAGATCAGCGGCCTGCGCTGACACAGGCCCTCGTCTGCCGGCGGCGCCACGCCCCCGGGTGGCGCCGCCCGCAGACGAAGATCCTCCACCGCCCGCCGCGACCCTCTTTTACGCGTGCCTCGTCCGGCCGCTGCGCCTGGACGGCACCGCGCGCCGGGCGATCCCGTGACGGCACCGCCCGGCCCCCCCGACGAGGGTCCCCCTCCGCGACATGCGGTTCCCCGGATCCCTCGCGGCGCCTCCCGGGACCCGGATGTGCCGGGCGTGTGCGCCGCGTGGGGTTCTAGTTATACACGTTGTCAAGGCATTACTACAGTCAGTTACTGAAGATTGCTCTGCGTGATGGCTCGGAGCCCCGCCTTCTACATATGCCGAGCGCCGGCTGAACCGGGATCCGGCCGGTCAAAGGCACCAGCGCGGGCGAGCCGTTATTCCTGATCGAACTCGCAGTGCAGGTGCTTGATCCCGTTGATGAAGCTGGACAGCAGGCGATCAGGCTCGCCGACCGCGCGGATGCTCGGCACCCTGAGCAGCAGCGCTCGCAGCATGGCGGAGATCTCGCGGCGGGCCAGATGTGCTCCGAGGCAGAAGTGCGGGCCGGCACCGCCGAAGCCGACATGGGGATTGGGCGATCTGGTGATGTCGAAGCGCAGCGGGTCGGCGAAGACCGACTCGTCCCGGTTGGCCGACCAGTAGATCAGCGCGGTCTTGTCGCCCTCGCGGAACTGATGGCCGTTGATCACCGCGTCCCGGGTCACTGACCTTCGCATCCAGATCACCGGCGAGGTGTACCTGACGATCTCCTCCACCGCGCCAGGCATCCGGCTGTCCAGGTCGGCGATCAGGAGATCGCGCTGATCGGGATGCTCGGTCAGCAGGGCGAGCGCGTGCGAGATCGCCGTGCGGGTGGTCTCGTTGCCCGCCACTACGAGCAGGATGAAGAACGATGCCAGCTCGGCGGGGGCGAGCTGCTCGCCGTCGACGTTGGCGGTCGCCAGGGCCGTGGTCAGGTCGTCGGCCGGGCTGGCCTGGCGGGCGGCTGCGACATCGGTGACCAGGCTCGCCAGCTCGGCGCCCGCGGTCATGATCTGCCCGATCGCCTCATCCATGTCGCCGCTGAGAAACTCCGGGTCGCCGCCGGCCAGGATGGTGTTGGTGTTCCGCAGCACCATGGCGTAGTGCTCGTCGCCGATCCCCATCATGTCGCAGATGATCTTCAGGGGAAGGCGGGCCGAGACGTGCTTGACGAAGTCGCACGGGCCGGTAGCGAGCAGGTCGTCGACGATGCCGGCCGCCGTCCGCTGCACATCCTGCTCGAATTTCCTGATCATCCTCGGGGTGAAGGCACGGGAGACGATCCTGCGCAGCCTGGCATGCCTCGGATCGTCCATGTTGATCATCGAGCCGAAGTACTCGTTGAACTCGGGCGGCAGGTCGACCAGGTTGGTCGCGCCGCGGGCCGAGGAGAAGATCTCGGCGTGCCTGCTCGCCTCGATCACGTCGGCGTGCTTGACCAGCGCGTAGTAGCCGCGATCGTCGTTGCCGAACGGGTTCTCCGGATCGGTGAAATGCGGCGGCGCGTCAAGCGCGCGGAGCCGAGCGAAGGCGGAGTGGCGCTCCGTCAGCGGCAGTGCCCAGAACTCGGTCTGCGAGATGTCGATGTCATCGGCGGTCGGCGTCGGGGAGGGTGCAGGCGTGGTCACTTGAGATCGCCTTCCGGTCAGCTCGGTTCCGTCTCCATAGTGACAGAGCCCGCCGGATTTCAGCTAGCGGGTGCTTTATGGTGACGTAATCGGTTTTGCCCGCGCAATCTCGCGCGATCGCGCCCGGCCCGCGGCGATCAGGATCGCGGTTTGCTCGCCCTCTGCCCGGCCGGCCGCTTGCGCGCCGGTCTCGCGGCGGCCGGCTTGCCGCCGAGCCGGGGGCTGCCGGTCATCACCGCGATAGCCACCTGGCCACGGATGCCGCTCACCTCGACGACCGTGCACGCGACAGTGGCGCCTCCCGCGTTCAGCACCAGCCAGCCGTCACCGGCGCCGCGCGGATCGCCGACCACGATTCCGGCCGGAGCGGATGCCGAGCTCAGGCAGGCACCGATCGCGACCTGGCGTGCCGCCGCCAGCTCCGCGGTCTCCGCGGTCTCCGCGGTATCCGCGGTATCCGCGGTGCCGCTGAGACCTGGCAGCCGCCGGATCGCCTGCCAGCCGCACCACGCAGGTCTGGCCGCCCGTACCCGAAGTTCGAGGCCCGCCAGCGCGGCACCGCCGGCCGCGGCAGGCGCCCAGCCCTGGGCGCTTCCGGGTCGCCGCCGCTCGGGCGACGGTGCCTGACCGGGCACGGCCGCCCGCCCAGGTGCGGTCGGCTGGCTGGGTCCGGTTGGCTGGCTGGGTCCGGTTGGCTGGCTCGGCACGGTTGGCTGGCTCGGCACGGTCGGCCCGGCGGTCGGCGTGCTGCCGGGCTGCGCCTTGCCGGGCTGCGCCTTGCCGGGCTGCTCGCTGCGCCGGACCTGGATCTGCAGCTCCGGTCCGAGGCCAAGGGCGGCGCAGGACCGCTCAAGATAGCCGGAAAGCAGCGGGACGGGCCACGGTGCCGCGCGCGGCAGCGGTCCCGCGTCGCGCATGACCAGCCGGCGCCAGGTAATCAGCGGCCGGCCGGACTGATCGACGGCTTCGACGTCCCATGTCGTTTCGTTCGCTGCTGGCGGTTCCTGGCCGTGGTCGGCGGCGCGCTGCCTGGGCACCGCCGGCCCGGTCGGCCGCGATCCGCCCGCACCGCCCGCGCCGGTCGCGAGCCGCTCGGCGACGACCTCGGTGGCACGGATCGTCACGGCACCCTCGGCGGCAGCGCCGCTGAACGTGACCGATTCGCAGCTAGCCAGGACCAGCCTGCGGTGCGGCACGCACGCCTGGACTAGCTGCAGCGAGGCGTCGGTGATCGCCGGACTGCCGAGCAGCAGTCCGGGCCCGGCCCGGTCGCCGGCCAGCGATCCGGTGCCGAACCAGGGCAGCTCGTCCGCTCCTCGTGCGATGGCCGTGGCGGAGTGCGCGGTCACCGTGCCGACCGCGGCCAGCCGCCGGAAGCGGCCGGCCTGGAAGAGGATCTGCCCGTACAGATCGGCCCCGTCGACGGCCTCGGCCTGCCCGGCACCGCCGTCCCCGGTCACGGGCGCCCGCCGCCGGCCGGTGCTGCCGCGCCGTGCCGCGGTCAGCTCGGTCCGCGGACGGTCGGGCACGGGCGGCTGGCAGCCGAAGACGGCCCGGCAGTGATCGACACCGAACCCGCTGTGCTCGGATCGCAGGACGGCCGTCACCGCTCCGCCGGTGCGAAGCGCGCAGATCCTGATCAGGGTGCCTGCTCCTGGCCGGTCTGCCGGGAGCACTACCGGAGCGGTCACCGAAACCCGCGTCGCCGTCCTGACCGGCTCGCCGGCCAGCGTCGACGCTGCCTGGGCCAGCGCTTCGAGCGCCATGGCCGGCGGCAGCACGGGCATGCCGTCGACCCGGTAGTCGGCCAGGTAAGGATCGGCCTGGAGGGTAAGCCTGGCCTCAAGGATCAGCTCGGCGCCTGGGTAGTGCACGAGCACATGCTCAGCGAACCGGCCGGCCGGCCGCCGGCCAGCGGACGCGCCGGCCGCGATGACGCGCGGTGCCGGAAGGCCGACCCGGCCGTGCAGCGCGAGCTGGCTCGGCAGCCCGGCGGTCGTCAGCGCTTTGAGCAGCAGCCGGGATCCGGCGGCGACCGACATCGGCGCGAAACCGGCCGCCCGCATGCGGACGGCGAGATCAGGCCGCTCGCCCAGGCCCGCCCCTGACCAGGCCGGCCAGTCGACGTGCAGGGCACGGCAGCCTGCGGCGCTCGCGGCCAGCCGCTCGCCAGATTCCGCCATCGCCGAACTGGCCAGGGCCATGACGCCTTCGGCCGCCAGGCCGTAGCGCCGGACGACAGAGCCGCAGGTGACGATGAGCCGGAGCTTGGCTGTGCCCGCCGGACCGGCGAGGACCGCGGTAACCAGGTGATCGAGCACCGCGGTCTGGTCCTCGATCAGCCGCCGCAGGTCAGTCGGGTTGAGCTGGGCGACAGCCATCCTGGGCGTGGGCCTGGTCGCGTGACAGACGGCGGTCACCGGACCTAGCCGCCGCTCGATCCGCCGCACGGCGGCGGCCAGGCCGGCCGGGTCCTTGGTGTCGACCACCTCGTAAGTGACCCTCGCTCCGGCGGAACGCAGCTGCTCAAGAGCGGCGATGATCTCGTCGTCGGGCTCCGGATGGTCCCGTCCGATGATCGCGATGCCGGCGCCGGAGCAGGCCACGACCTGGGCCAGCACCAGCCCGGCAGGCCCGGCGGCGCGGCTGATCAGGACGACGTCGTCCTGGTCGAGCGGGAACTCGCGGCCGCCGGTCAGCTGAACCGGGACCATCAGCGGTTCACGCACGCGGCCGCCTGGGTCGACCACAAGCTCGCGGTAGGTCCCCGGCGCTACCGTGGCGACCTGCCTCGCGGCGCGGATGCCATCTGCCGTCAGGGGAGCGCGCAGCACGGTGACGCCGAGCGACGGATGCTCGGCGTGCAGGCTGGCCCACATGCCAGTCAGCGCCGCCGAATGGCTGATCACCACCAGCTGACCTGAGCTGACCGCGTCCCGTGCCGCTTCCAGCGCTACTTCGCTGGTCAGTTTGTCGTCCGGGCCCTCACCGAGCACCGCCAGGGTTCGGCCGGCCGTACGCTGGCGCCGGAAAAGCCCTTCAATGCACGGGCGCAACGGCTCGCACCCGCCGATGTGCAGGCGCCATGGCCCGTCGGCTGCGGCCGGGATCGGCCCTGTCGGCTCCCGCAGTTCCTCCACGTAGGCCTGTGACCACGGCGCTACGCCGGCCACGCAGACGTCGATGCCGCTGGCTGCGGTCAGGTCGGTGCTGAACGCGGCTGCCGCGGTGACCGGGTGGGCGCTGAGGTCGGCGGCATCGGGGTCGTCGTCGGCGCGGGTGTCAATGCCCGGTTCGGTGTCGGCGGTGCGGGTGCCGGGGTGCGGCTCGGTGTCAGTGGTGCGCGCCGGGCCGGGTTCGGCTGACTGCGGGAGGGGCTGGCAAGGGCTCGCGATGAAGATCTGCTCCCGCCAGATGTCGACGGGTCGGCCGAGCCGGCCGGCGAACAGCGGCCCTGGCTGGCTGAGCGCTCCGGCCGCGAAGAGGGCCGCAGCGGCCCGCGCCGCGTGCCGCTCGTCGTCGGGACCGCCATCGAGGCTGACCGCCGGGACCTTGCATAGCTGGCCGGCGACCGTGACCAGCGTTCTGCCAGGGCCGGTTTCAAGCAGCAGGCTGGCCCCGACGGCGCCCGCGGTCAGGGCCCGACTGAGCCGTGCGTTCGTTGCGACATCGGCGCTGAGCAGCCCCGTGATCGCCGCAATATCGACAAGCTCGGTGCCCGTGCGGCCCGAGATCAGGCGCCGGCGCGGCAGCCGGAACTCGGCAGCGAGCTTGTCGATCGCCGCGGCCGGGAAGGCATCCGCGGCCGGCGGCGTCAGCGCCAGGGCGGCGTCTCGTGCGGCTTCCAGTGCCGCCGCGCTGGCCTCGGTCATGCAGCCGGCCCAGACCAGGCCCGCCAGCTCGCCGGCGCCGTGCCCTACGGCCGCCGTGGCACGGACGCCGAGCGCGCCCAGCCAGCGCAGTGCGGCCAGGGCCGGGTCGAGTCCGTTCTGCCCGGAGCCGCTGGTAGCCGGACCGTCGGCGCCGGCACCGCGCGGGGCGTGCGGCCGGTTCGAGAACAGCAGCGTGACCCGGCCGTCCGCGCCGTCGGCCGCGAAGATGCCCGGCCTGACGGTCAGCAGGCCGTCGCTGAGCTTCGGCAGCAAGGTGACTGCCTCGCTGGCCAGTCGGGCCAGCTGCTCCTGCCTGGTGGCGACGATTGCGACCCTGGCCGGGCCCTGGCTGGCCGCCTCGCGGGCGAGCTGGCAGGCCAGGTCCTGCATCTCGCCGTCCGAGAGCCAGGGCGCGACCTGGGCGATCCGCGACAGGACCTCGCCGAGGGCAGCCCGGTCTGGCGCGTGCAGCAGATAGGCGGCAGGCCGTACCGCTCCGATCGGACGCCTGCCGCCCGGCCGGATGGTGCCGGGCGGGATGGTGCCGGGCGGGATGGTGCCCGGTTCGGCGGCTGCTGGCCGGAAGCTGACTCGCGGGACGCGGAGCGACCGGGCCCTGGCCGACCTCGCGCTGGCCGGGTGCGCGCTGGCCGGGCGGGTGACTATCCGCGCTGACCCGGATGGTATCTCCGCCCGGTCAGCCCGCGGCAGGATGCGAGGCAGCCGGCCAGGTCCGGACTGCCTGCCTTGCCGGCCTGCGAGCACCAGGTGAACGTTGAGCCCGCCGGGGCCCATCGCGCTGACCCCGGCAAGCCGGGTCCCCTCAGGCCAGCGTTCTGGCGCGGCGGGCAGTCTGAGCGCCGGCCCGGCTTCGCGCAGCATCGGATGCGGCGTCCGGCACCCGGTAGCGGGCGGCAGAACGCCGTTGGCTATCGCAAGCACGGTCTTGATCAGGCCCGCGGCGCCTGCCGCGGCTCTCGTGTTGCCGATGTTGGCGGTGATCGATCCGAGCGCCGCGCTCCGCCGAGCGCCAGCGCGCAGCGTGGTGAGGGCGGCGAGCTCGGCCTCGTCCCCTGCGGCCGTGCCCGCGCCGCTGCCCTCGATCAGCTGTATCTCGGCCGGATCGACGCGCGCCATCCGGTAGGCGCTGCGCAGGGCGAGCAGCTGGCTATCGGCGTCCGACAGCCAGCCGGCTACGCCGCCTGCCTGGAGCTCACCGCCGTCACCGGCGCGTGCCGGATCAGAGCGACCCGCCGAGGCGATGCCCCAGCCAAGGATCTCGGCATAGACGGGAAGATGCGCGGCACGTGCGTCGCGGGTGCGCATGAGCAGCACCACTCCGCAGCCCTCGCCGGGCAGGAAGCCGGTCGGGTTCTCGTCGTAGACCCGCATGTCCGTGGTGGCCAGCACGCGGGACTTGGCCATGCCGATGAGCTCGAGCGGATCCAGGCTGATGTCCACGCCGCCTGCTACCGCCACGTCGAGCTCACCTGACGTCAGCGCCAGGCAGGCGGTTGCGACGGCTACCAGCGATGAGGCGCCGCCGCCATCCACCGTGAATCCGCCGCGCCGGAAGCCAAGGTGGTTGCCGACTACAGTGGCCACGGTCGCTGGCATGCTGCCGGCCAGCGTCTGGCGGCCTATCTGCGGGAAGGGCGCGAGGTAGCGTGCCGCCGCCGTGCGCAGGATCTGGCCGGCCAGATCGGCGGGAACACCGGCCGAGAACAGCGCCTCGGCAAGCGCCCGGCGCGAGTAAGGCCAGCGCAGCCGCAGCGCCGACGCACGGGAAACATCGCCTGCCAGCGTGTTGCCGATGATCACACCAGCGGAATCCGCTGGCAGGCCGGCGCCGCGCGGGAAACCGGCGGCAGCGAGCGCCCGGCCGGCCGTCTCCAGGGCGAGCCAGTGGGCCGGGTCCGCGTCCTGATAGGCCGAATCCGGGACGCCGAACGCCGCGCAGTCGAACTGCCAGCCTTCGATCAGCGCCGCGCGCGTGCTGTACGTCGCGTCCGGCGTCTGAATGCTCGAGCTGTAATAGTCGGCCAGATCAAGCCGGCCTGGCGGAATCCGGCGGAAGGCCCGGCGGCCGGTGGTGACCAGGTCGAGCAGGCCCGGCGGATCATCGGCGTCCGGGTACCGGCAGGACAGGCCGACAACCGCGATCGACTGCCCGCCGACCACGCCGCGTGCAGCGGTCATCGCGTCATCCCGAGCGCCTGCGGGACGCGTGGCGTGCTGGAGCGGTCAGCTCCAGGACCAGGAGCTGGCGAACTGCGCATCGTCGGATATTCACTATTCCCCCGAATATGACCTGCGGGCCGGCGGCCGCGAGGCACCCGGACTGCGGCTCGGCGTCCGGGCTGGCCGGCTATTCCCCGATTGGTCGGCCTGGCAGGCGACTATCATGTGAGCTGGCACGCCATTATCCGCACCCGCGGGCGGGACGGTCAAGGGACATTATGCGGTGCGCTACGGCGGCCTAATGAATCGCGGCATCGATCCGATTTTGACATTACGAATCCGGGCATGGCGGCAGTTGCCGCATTATCTCAATGACCGTCAGCGGCGGGATCCGCGGAACGGCGCCCGGGCCGCGTTTCCCGGTGAACCCGGTGCGCGGACGGCGCGGGTGGTCGCCGCCGAGCTCCCCGACGTCATGGCCCGACCGGCCAGACCTGGTGCGACGGCTAGGTCAGCCGGGCAGTGGCCATGCGCGGGGACGGTCGCCCGGTGGCCCGCCAGCGCGGCGGCCGGCGGGTCATGCGCTGCACGGGGAAGGCAGCCAGCCGGCCCGCTCCCGGAATGCCGACCGGCCCGTGCGATGCCGTTCTTTATGCGGCGCATACCGACTTTGCTGCCTGCCAGGACTAATCCGGCGGTCGTTCGGGTCCAGGCAATCGGCCCTGGGCCGTGCCGTCGAATCCGCCGGCCCAGGTCAATTACTCGGGTAAGTTCCGCGCATTCCAGCGTCAGATTGGATTCAGGCCACGGGCCAGGCGGTCAATTCGCGGTTGGCCGAGAATGAGCGGCCCGGCCGGCCGGACCTGCGCGGGCACGGAACGTGATGGCCGGGCCCGGCGAGAGCCGTTCGGTGTTCAGCCGGGCGGTGCCGTGAACGGCCGGCTCGGCCCGCACACCCGGCCGATGGCGCCGTTGCCGAGGTTTGCGCTACCCTGAATTCGTGCGTAGCACCACGCTGCTCCTTACCTAGCCGCGCCGGCTGTCTGGTCGTTGGCGCGGCTGCCCCTCGTGACCGAGGGGCATTTTGTTTTCGGTCAGCAGATCAATCGGGCAGCGGCCCGGCCCAAGAAAATCGCGAGGAAGCAATGACAGCCGCAGGGAGCGCTGAGGTGGCAGACAGCGACCGCCGGCCGGTACCTGGCCAGCCTGCCGACAGATGGGATCCCAGATCGGCACAGGAGAAGTGGCTGGCCAGGTGGGCCGCCATGGACCTGTTCGGCGCCAGCGACGACCCTGCCGATCCGCGGCCGCGCAGGTACGTGCTCGACATGTTCCCTTACCCGTCAGGTGACCTGCACATGGGCCACGCCGAGGCCTACGCGGTGGCGGACGCCATGGCGCGCTATTACTTCCTGCGCGGCTATAACGTGCTGCACCCGATCGGCTGGGATGCCTTCGGCCTGCCCGCCGAGAACGCGGCGATCAGGGGAAACTCGCACCCGGCCGACTGGACCTACGCGAACATCGAGACCCAGGCGGCATCGTT
The DNA here is from genome assembly GCA_035604275.1 of Streptosporangiaceae bacterium. Classification (GTDB taxonomy): domain Bacteria; phylum Actinomycetota; class Actinomycetes; order Streptosporangiales; family Streptosporangiaceae; genus Chersky-822. The sequence goes on from DATNIU010000049.1 coordinate 21,667, forward strand.
CCGCCGCTACGCGCTGTCGTTCGACTGGTCACGCCGGCTGCACACCTGCGATCCCGAGTACTACCGCTGGACGCAGTGGCTGTTCCTGCGCCTGTACGAGCGGGGCCTGGCGTACCGGGGCGACGGCCACGTCAACTGGTGTCCCAACGACCAGACGGTGCTCGCCAACGAGCAGGTGATCGCCGGAAGATGCGAGCGCTGCGGCGCTGAGGTGATCCGCAGGGTACTGACCCAGTGGTATTTCAAGATTACCGAGTACGCCGACCGGCTGCTCGCCGACATGGCGCCGCTGGAGGGCAACTGGCCTGACCGGGTGCTGCTGATGCAGCGCAACTGGATCGGCCGGAGTGAGGGCGCCGAGGTGCGGTTCGCGATCGAGGGCGCTGACGAGCCGGTCACCGTGTTCACGACCCGGCCTGACACGCTCTACGGGGCGACCTTCTTCGTGGTGGCGGCCGACTCGCCGCTGGCCGATCAGCTGTGCGTGCCCGAGCAGCGCGAGGAGCTGAAGCGGTATCTCGCCAGCGTCCGCAAGCTGACCGACATCGAGCGCCAGTCCGCCGACCGGCCCAAGACCGGGGTCTTTCTCGGCAGGCACGCCGTCAACCCGGTGAACGGCGAGCGGATCGGGGTCTGGGCCGCCGACTACGTGCTGCCCGACTACGGGACCGGCGCGATCATGGCGGTTCCGGCCCACGACCAGCGCGACCTGGACTTCGCCAGGGTCTTCGGGCTGCCGGTCCGGGTCGTGGTGGATACCGGCCTGCCGGATCCGGCGGATACCTGGCAGGCGACGACGGGCGAAGGGAAGCTGATCAACTCCGGCCCGCTGGACGGGATGAGCAAGGCCGACGCGATCGCCGCGATCACCTCGATGCTCGCTGACAAGGGCCTGGGCCGTGCCGCCGTGGGCTACCGGCTGCGTGACTGGCTGGTGTCCAGGCAGCGGTTCTGGGGCGCGCCGATCCCGATCGTGTACTGCGAGTCGTGCGGCGAGGTAGGGGTGCCTGACGAGCAGCTTCCGGTCCGGCTGCCCGATCTGCGCGGTCAGGATCTGGCGCCGAAGGGGACGTCGCCCCTGGCTGCCGCGACCGACTGGGTCCGCACCGAGTGCCCCAAGTGCTCGGGCCCGGCGACCAGGGACACCGACACGATGGATACGTTCGTCGACTCCTCCTGGTATTTCCTCAGGTACTGCTCGCCCGGCTACGAGCACGGGCCGTTCGAGGTGGCGGCGGTCCGCCGGTGGTGCCCGGTCGATCTCTACGTGGGCGGCGTCGAGCACGCGATCCTGCACCTGCTGTACAGCAGGTTCTTCACCAAGGTCCTGCACGACATGGGCATGGTCGATTTCACCGAGCCGTTCGGCCGCCTGGTCAACCAGGGCCAGGTGATCAACCAGGGCAAGGCGATGTCCAAGTCGCTGGGCAACGGCGTTGACCTGGGCGACCAGCTGGCGGCCCACGGAGTGGACGCGATCCGGCTGACGATGCTCTTCGCCAGCCCGCCGGAAGACGACGTCGACTGGGCAGATGTACGTCCCGAGGCCTCGGTCAAGTTCCTCAGCCGGGTGGCCAGGGTCGCCGCTGAGGCGGGTGCCGCCCGGACGGCGGGGTCGCCCGCTGACGGCGATACGGAACTGCGCCGGGTGACTCACCGGACCATCGACGAGGTGACGAGGCTGGTCGAAGGAGCCCGGCTGAATGTCGCCGTCGCCAGGCTGATGGAGCTGGCGAGCGCCGCTCGCCGGGCGATCGACTCAGGTCCCGGTGCGGCAGATCCCGCGGTCACCGAGGCAGCACAGACACTGGCCATCCTGCTGTCGCTGTTCGCGCCGTACACCGCGGAGGAGTGCTGGGAGATGCTCGGGCATGAGCCGTCGGTCGCTAAGGCCGGCTGGCCGGTCGTCGACCCGGCTCTGCTCGTCCACGAGCAGGTCACCTGCGTGGTCCAGGTCAGCGGCAAGGTGCGGGACCGGCTGCAGGTGCCGCCCGGGATCGGCGAGGACGAGCTCGCTGAGCTGGCGCTGGCCGCACCTGGCGTCGCCAGGGCGCTGGCCGGCCGCGGCGTGCGGACCGTGATCGTCCGCGCGCCGAAGCTGGTGAACATCGTGCCTGAGTAAGGACGCCAGGTCTGCCGGGCCAGCCGGCTCTGACGGACTCAGGGCTCCGTGCCCGATGGCCGGCGGTAATCATCACGGCTGTGCCTGGTAGCCGCGCTCAGCCGGAACGGGGGCAGGAGTCCGTGCGATTCGAGCGTCGTGACGTCAGCGCGCGTACCGAGTTCTGGGTCTTCGAGGTCGACGCCGGCTGCGGCGAGCGCTCGAGAACCTGTGGTGGGAGCCCGGCCATGACGGCGGCTGGCGGAGGGTCTTCGAATCTGCCGGGCTGGCGACCTCCTGCTTGACGGCCTGATCGAGCCGGTCACCCGAGGCGAATGGGCCATCAGCGAGTGGTGGGGCTGTGCCTTCGTGGGCGCTCGAATCGAATGGGCGGGCGGCATCACGGCTGCCGCCGACGAGCCGGAGATGACAGATTTCGGGCCCGCCGCGGCTACGGCGCTCGAGCTCGTCCGCTGGCGCGACTGGGACGTCCGGGTACCGCCGCTGGAGTTCCAGCGGTCGGTCTCGGCGCGGCGCGGCCTGCACGACCGCGCCGCCGTCATTGACCGGCTGCTCTGCTAGACCCGGCGCAGCACGGCCACCACCCGGCCGAGTATCTCGGCCTCGTCACCGGGAATCGGCGTGTAGGCGGGGTTGTGCGGCATCAGCCAGACGTGGCTGCCTGAGCGCTTGAAGGTCTTGACGGTGGCCTCGCCGTCGATCATGGCCGCGATGATGTCGCCATTCTCGGCTACCGGCTGCTGGCGGACGACCACCCAGTCACCGTCCGCTATCGCCGCGTTGATCATGGAATCACCGACGACCCTGAGCAGGAAGAGGGTGCCCTCGCCGACCAGCTGCCTGGGAAGGGGGAAGATGTCCTCGATCGACTGCTCGGCGAGGATCGGCCCGCCGGCCGCGATCCGGCCGACGACCGGCACGTAGGCCGCCTCCTGCGACGTTATGTCCATCGGCAGCTCGTCGTCATTCCCCGGCTCGGGCCGGATCGACCGGTGGCCTGGCAGGCGGACCTCGACCGTGCGCGGCCGGCCGGCGTCGCGGCGCAGATAGCCCTTGTTCTGCAAGGTCGAGAGCTGATAGGACACGCTCGACGTGCTGGTCAGGCCGACCGCCTCGCCGATCTCGCGCATTGAGGGCGGATAGCCGCGCCGCTGTACCGACTCGCGGATGACCTGGAGCACCTTGCGCTGCCGCCAGGTGAGCACGTGATCGGGATCCGGCTGATCGGGCAGATCAGGCACCGGCACGGAAACGCTGCCCCGTGGTTTCCTGCCCGGCCTGCCCTTCGGCCGGTCGTGCGGGCCCCCCGCTGAGCTCCGTTCGATATCAGCATCGACTGGCGAGTCGTCCCCGTTCGCGGTCGGGGCCCCCCGTGTCCCTCCGGATTCTGTCTCTTCATTCATCTTCGGGCCTCCGGCTCGATGGCTTGTGTCATGGCCGACGCTAGCGGTTTCGACCGTGCATATCAAACATCTGTTCGACCAGTGTCGAAAGTGTCAGACCCCTGCGGTATGACACTGTCGTATCTTCGTTCGATCGAACGCCCGTCCGATAGAACAGAGATACTATCGAACTGTCGTTCGCTGCGAGGAGGCGCAAGATGGGTACGATGAGCGCGGCTGAGGCAAAGCTGGATGCCGCCATCAGGCCAGAGATCACGGTTCTGCGGTCCCGGTCGTCCTATCCAGTGCGGCACCGCCCGGCGGAATCGAGCAGAACCGCCGGCGCTGACGGAGGCGGAGCTGGCGACCCTCTGCACGTCGTCTTCGCCGCCGGCGCGTTCGCCGCTCGCGCCGCGGGACAGGCCACCGGCCGCGCCCGAGTTTCCGCGGAGCCTGCCGGACCGCAGGCGGCCGACGCCAGGGCCGGGTATCGCGGGGCGGCGCTGCGCCTGCTCAGCGCTCGGGCCT
>DATNIU010000050.1:0-23156 GCA_035604275.1 Streptosporangiaceae bacterium
GCACCCTGGCCGATGGCAGCACCCTGGCCGGAGGCAGCACCCTGGCCGGAGGAGGCACCCTGGCCGGAGGAGGCACCCTGGCCGATGGCAGCACCCTGGCCGATGGCAGCACCCTGGCCGGGCCGCCTGGCTGGCAGCTTCCCAGCCGGGCTGACGGCCAGGCGGCGAAGGCGGACGCCGCGAGCGTGCCGGATGCGAGCTGGCGGCGGTCCAGCGGGCCTGAAGAGCCCGAGCCGAGCGCGGCGTCCGATCCCGCCGCGGCACTGCGGATCGGCGTCCTCGGCACGCTCACCGTCAACGGCCAGCCCGGAGCGCTGCTCCCGGCGCAGAGCCAGCTAGTTGTCGCCCTCGCACTCAACGGCAGGGAAGGCCTCTCCAACCGCCAGCTGTGCTACCTGCTCGGCGCCGATCCTGACCACCCGCGGCCGACGGACTCGCTCCGCCAGCTGATCGTCCGTACCCGCCGGCAGCTCGGCCTGGCCCCGGACGGCCGGGAGTGGATCGAGCACCTGGGCGGCGGGCAGTACTCGCTGCATCCGGCCACCCGGGTGGACTGGCACGAGTTCCACGCGATGACCTCCGACGGCATAACCGACCGCGACGCCGCGCTGCTGTCGGACGCGCTGCGGGTGATCCGCGGCCAGCCGTTCACCGGCTGCCACTACTGGTGGCTGGATATCGCGCTGGTCGAGACCGTGCGGGCGCAGATCGTGGACTCGGCAGAGCTGCTTGCCGACCTCGACCTGGCAGACGGCAACCCCGCGGCGTCCGCGCGCGCGGCCAGGGTCGGCCTGGCCGCCGACTCGGCGGCCGAGCAGCTGTGGCGGGCCCTGATGCGCGCCGAGCACGCGGCGGGCAACCTGGCCGGTGTCCGTGAGGCATGGAGCCGGTGTCTGGAGGTGATTGCCGAGATCGCCGCCGACGGGCAGCCGCACCCTGACACCGCCGCGCTCTATCGCGACCTGCTAGGTGGGTCATCTGCCCGTTTTCCCGGCTCATGGCCGCGTGACCGATAACATGCTCGGCAGTCGGCCCCCTCGGCCGCCGGTCGCTGCCATCCCTGTCAGGTCGGCAGGCAATCTGCTGTAGCGGCTATGCCAGGTTTGGACGCAGGTGAAACGATCGTCTGATGAGGTCGCGTCGAGAGCCGCCGCAGCCAGCGGCAGTGGCGGCGTTGACGCACGCCGCTAGCGGGGCCGCGGAGCCGGAAGGCGCCACCCAGCTGCGGGTCGATGATCACCTGGAGCCCCGCGTCCGGATTCCGGCCGACCTGGTCCGGTGCGTCATCGCGCTGACCGAGATCGCCATCCTGATCGGCCTCGCACTGCTCGCCAGCGCGACCGCACAGGGGGTCGCGATCGACGTCGTCGGCGCGAGCAAGTTCGCGAGCGAGCAGTTCCCCGGTGCCCTGCTGAGCTTCCTCAGTTTCTCGGCGAATCTCGCGTTTCTCATCCTGCCAGCCATCCTTGCCGTGCGGCTCGGCATGATCAGGCAGTTCCGGCGGCTGGCGGAGGCGATCATCGCCGGGGGCGCCACCGCCGGCGTGGTGGCGCTGGCGAACCTGCTGCTCGACCAGCGGGTGCGGAACCTGATGCGGATGTGCGGCCCCCACTCCACCAGCGTCGCGTGCCTGCTCGACCGGCTGCGCGTCGCGCTGCACTCCACCAGCGCCACGGCGACCCTGGACGGCTACCTGGCCGCCCTGATCGCCTTCGTCACCGTCATCGGCCTCGGCGGCAGGCCGCACTGGCGGACGGCGTTCTGGACGGCCATCGGCTTCTACGCGGTGGTGGCGCTGGCCAACCACGACACCACGATCCTGGCCTTGCTGATCACGGTGCTGATCGGATCGGCGATCGGCGCCGGTCTGCGCTACGCCATGGGCACGATGTCGGGGCGGCCGACCGCGATCGAGATCGCCGCGGCGCTGACCTCGCCGGGCGCTCCGATCATCGCGATGCGCAGGCTGGGCAACGGCGGCGCGGAGGTCCGCAGGTACGCCGCGACCATCCGCGGCGGCGACCGGCTTGACGTGACCGTATTCGACCGCGACCAGCAGGCGGCCGATACCTTCTACCGGCTGTACCGGCGGCTGCGGCTGAAGACTCACGTGTCCCGCAGCGCCCCGCTGACGCTGGAGGGCGCGATCGAGCGGCAGGCGCTGCTCAGCTACGCGACCGAGGACGCCGGAGTGCGGACCCCGCGGCTGCACGCGGTCGTCCGGGTGGGTCCCGACGCGGCCGCGCTGGCCACCGAGCACGTGCGCGGCCAGACCCTGGCCGAGCTCGGCGCGCCGACCGATGCCCAGCTCCGCCGGGTCTGGGACACGGTCCTGCGGCTGCATCAGCACCGGATCACCCATCGTGCGCTGACCGCCGACCGGATCCTGTTCGCCGCTGATAGCGACACCGCTGGTGACACCGCTGGCGACGCGGCCGGCGAGGTGGTGCTGCTCGAGCCCGGAAACGGCGACGTGGCGGCCACCGATCTGCAATTCCGGCTGGACCTGACCCAGCTGATCGCGGAGACGGCCCTGCTCGTCGGCCCGGACCGGGCGGCCAGCCTGGCGGTCGAGAAGGTGGCCAACGCCGAGCTGTCCGCCCTGGTGCCGCTGCTCCAGCCGGTGGCGCTGTACCGTTCCACCAGGGCCGCGCTGCGCCGCCGCAAGGACATTCTGGCTGAGCTGCGCAGACGGCTGCTGAGCGCCGCACCGGACGGCCACGTGGAGCCGGTGCAGCTGGAGCGGATCAGGCCCCGCACGCTGATCACGCTGATCGCCGGGATCTTTGCCGCCTACCTCCTGGCCGGACAGCTCGCCGACGTCAGCTTCGGCACGCTGCTCGCGCACGTCAACCCGGGCTGGGCGCTGGCCGCGCTCGCGCTGTCGGCCGGCACGTATTTCGGCGCGACCCTGGCACTATCGGGCTTCGTGCTCGAGCGGCTGAACATGGTGCGCACCCTGCTGGTCCAGGTGGCCGGCTCGTTCGTGATCCTGGTGACCCCGGCGGCCGTCGGCGGCGTGGCGCTCAACCTGCGCTACCTGCGCCGGTCGCGGCTGAGCCCGGCCGACGCGGCCGCCAGCGTCGGCGTGACCCAGGTGATCTCCTTCCTTGTCTACATCGTGCTGCTGCTGATCTTCGCCGCCATCGCCGGGACGTCGCACACCCAGATCGTGCACGTGCCGGGCTGGGCCTACATCGCGCTCGCCGTCGTGGCCGGCCTGGTACTGATCCTGCTCGCCCTCCCGGCAGGCCGCAGGCAGCTGATCGCCAGGCTCGCGTCCGTCGCCGGCCAGGTCATCCCCCGGCTGCTTGACGTGGCGCAGCGGCCGGCCAAGCTGGCTCAGGGGATCGGCGGAGCGCTCCTGCTGACGATGACCTACGTGCTGTGCCTGGCCGCCTCCGTCCGCGCGCTCGGGGTGCTGACGGTGCCGATCGCCAGCCTCGGCGTCGTCTACCTCACCAGCAGCGCGCTCGGCTCCGTGGTTCCCACTCCCGGCGGCCTCGGCGCCGTCGAGGCGGCGATGTCTGCCGGACTGACGGCGGCGGGCCTTCCCGGCGCCAAGGCGGTGGCCGCTGTGCTGCTGTTCCGCACCGTCACGTTCTGGCTGCCGGTCCCGGCCGGGTGGCTGGCCATGCGCTTCCTCCAGCGAAGAGACGTGCTCTGATGACCAGCTACGGCTGCGGCGGCCGGCCCACCTGCCAGGCCAGTCCGATCAGCTGAACCGGCGCGTCGGACCCCGCTGCCAGCTGCACCTTCCTGGTCCGCAGCGGTCCCGCACGGCTGCTTGAGGGCCTGGCCGGCAGCAGTTCGGTCACGCTGTCGTCGGCCAGGTTCGTCACCCAGATCCGGTTGCGGTAGGCGGCTATCCCGGTCGGGTCGGCGAAGCCGAAGCGCTGCCCGGACAGGAACTGGATCAGCCGGCCGGTCGCCGCGTCGATCTCGGTGAGCGAGTTGCCGAGCGAGTTGACGACCCACAGCCGGCCGTCGGCCAGTGTCATCGCGGCCGGGTTAGCGAAGCCATAGCGACTGCCGGACAGCATCCGGACCAGCCTGCCCGTGCGGGTGCTGATCTCGGTGATCGAATCACCCGCCTGGCTGCCGACCCACAGCCGGTCCCGCCCGGCCACCTCCGATACCGGATCGGCAAATCCGAACCGGCCGCCGCGCAGGGTCGCGATCCATGCTCCGGTCGCGGCGCTCAGCTCGGTCACCGAGTCGCCGCCGGCGTTGGCAACCCACAGCCGGCCATGGCTGACGGCCAGGGCGCGCGGGCTGTCAAAGCCGTAGCGATGACCACGGAAAACTGCGGTCAGCCGGCCGGTACTGGCGTTGATCTCGGCTATCGAGTCAGCGGCCGCATTTGCCACCCACAGGCGCATTCCGGCAAGAACGAGCGCGTAAGGCCTCGCCAGGCGCGAATCACCTTCGATCGTCCGGATGATTCCTCCGGTGGCCAGGCTCATCTCGGTGATGGAATTCGCCTGCACATTCGCCACCCAGAGACGGCCGTGACCGGCCGCCATCGCGCCTGGCCCCCAGAACCCGTAACTGGCCGCCGACCGCACGACCGGGTGCACGCCGACCCGCCAGCCAAGCTCGGTGACCGAGTCGCCGAGGGAGTTGGTGATCCACAGATGCCCGCCCGCGACGGTGGCCGCGGTCGGGCCCTGTAGGCCGAACCCCCGTGCCGAGTCGATCCTGACCTGCAGCGCTGCGCCAGATGACGGCACGCTGCGCGACGCGCCGGCCTTCGCGCATCCTGCGCCCGCCGGGCCGCGCGCGCAGTCATCCGACCCGCCGGAGTCGGCCCGCAGCACCGCGACGCCGGCTCCGGCCCCCAGCAGCACCGCGACGGCGGCAGCGCCGGCGGTGGCGCGCAATCGCCGGCGCGGCGGCCCGGACCAGCCCTTCGAAACGGGAGCGGCATGTCTGGGCGAATACCCGATATTTGCTGCTTGCACGGCCCTCATCAACCCTTATTAGTAATTGACTGTCGCTCTTCTTCCCGGGCAATGCCAATGACTTACACATTACCCTGCGGGAATTCCGCGAGCGAGTTTACGCAGTCAATTCGAGGGCCGGTCGCACGCCCGGATTCGTGCCGGGGCAGCGCGCATCCGGGCCCGGTGAGCGAACTGCGCGGGTGCCGGTCCGGCCGGCCCGGTCCGTGCGGCAGCTTCCCGGCTACCCGGCGGAGCGGATCCGCCGCCAGCCGACGGCGGCCAGCCCGAGGCCGAGCACGGCCACCAGCGGCCCGATGATGGCCCAGACGGAGTCGCCGGACATGAAGCTGCCCCCGATCACGCCGAATCCTTGCAGCGCCCAGATGACTCCGGCGACGGTCAGCAGCGCTCCGGCGGCGACAAGCAGATTGTTCCTCACGATGGTGCTACCTCTCTGGCGACGCCGTCACCCGGATGCCGGCACCGTGCGCCCAGCATGCTGACATCGTCTGACACGGCTCCCGGCCGGCGGCGGTTCAGCCACACCAGGCTAAGTCAGCCTGGCAACCGCCAGCGCCGCGCTGAGCAGCACCACGCCCCAGGACAGTGACCGCAGCGCCCGTTCAAGCGGCGCGAGCAGCCGCTGCGCGTCGAGGGTGGTGACCTGGCCGTCGGTGTGCGTGATCGTGCCGGTCACCGATGCCGTGCGGCGGCGCAGCGTCCTGGCGGGGGTGCTGAGGTAACGCTGTCCGGCGGACAGCGCCATTGCCGCGCCGGCCGCGATCACCGGCGCCACCGCCAGGCGGCCGGTCTGACCGACGTAGCCGGTCAGCGCCGGGAACGCACCCCAGGCAGCGGCGAATCCGAGATCGGTGTGGATGATCCCGCCGAACAGCTCGGCGTTGTAGCCGACGACCAGGGCCGGGCCGACGATCATGAAGGGCAGCAGCAGCCAGCCGACCCTGGTGATGCCGAAGGCACCGAGAGCCACCGCGCCGGCCAGGCCGCCGACGGTGACGGCCACCAGCAGGCCCGATGGGATCGCGGTTCGCAGCGGCCGGCCCTGGAGCTCGTCAAGCGCGTGCGCCGCCAGTCCTACCGCGAGGAAGAACGCGGCCAGCGCGGCCAGCAGCCGGTCGAGCCTGACCTGCGGGGCGAGCATCGCGCCGAGCACGACATAAGACAGGTGCCAGGCCGTGAACGGCGGATGCAGCAGCGTCCACCAGTCCCGCCAGCGGCCAGGGCCGGCCGCGTAGTAGGCGGGCCTGGCCTGCTGGTCATCCACCTGAGCGGGTTCCCCACATGACCAGGCCGCCGCCGAGGCTCATCACCCGCACCCCGACGTCGGTGAATCCGGCCTGCTGCCAGGCTCGCACCGTCCAGCTCACCGGGTAGCGCCGGTAGTGAGCCGAGATGTTCGGCCCGAGGAAGCGCCCGACGGTCAGCCATTCGCGCCCGCCGGTCGCCAGGCCGCCGACCGGCAGCAGCGTCCTGGTGTACAGCCACCAGGCGGCCCGCCAGAACGGCGACGGCGGCACGCAGAACTCCAGGCTCGCGACCGTGGCGCCCGGCCTGACCACCCGGGCCAGCTCGGTCAGCGTGGCCTGCGGGTCGTCGACGTAGCGCAGCAGATAGGTGAACGTGAGGGAATCGAAAGTGGCATCGGGGAAGGGCAGCTGCTCGGCCCGGCCGGCGACCAGCCGGATCCGGCTGGCCAGGCCCGCCCGCTCGACGTTTCGCTGGCCCTGCCGCAGCATCTGCTCGGTGAGGTCGATCCCGACAACGGTTGCCGTGGTCCGCCTGGCCAGCGCGATGGCCACGCCCGCGGTCCCCGACGCCACGTCGAGCACCAGCCGTCCGGCCCGCGGCTCGACCTTGCCGACCATGGCACGCCGCCAGCGGCCATTCTGGCCGAATGACAGCAGCTCGGCGAGCCGGTCGTAGCGGGCTGGCAGGGGAGTGAACAAGTGCTGGGCGAAACGGTTGCGCTCGGCGGCGGTCGAGAGCGGCACAGGCGTCTCCTTGAGGGCTCGCTGAACTTCACCGTACGCCCGCGCGCGGAGATACTGAACCATCACGACGCCGACGCCGCAGTCCGCAGAGGCGGCCGCCCGCGCCTGGTGACCAGCGACAGACCGGAAGACAGACCGCCTCAGCCGGGTGCGCGGCGGCGCCGGCGGAGTCGGCCGGCGGCCTGGCCGACCGGAGGCCCGCCGGTGGTGGGGCGTGCGGTGGCCGGCCAACCGCGCGCGCCACCGTACGCCACCGTACTGAGCGGAGCTGGCCTATGCCTTCGGAGTGAAGGAGGTCGAGCAGCTGCCCTTTTCGGCACCGGACTTGACGGTAACACTGACTTTTACCTTGTAGCCCGGTGCGGCACCGCCAACATGGAAGGAGACCGTGGCGCGTCCATGGCCGTTCGCTTCGCGGCTGGCCGGGACGTTGCCGGTCTTGAAGTGCGCGACAGCCGTAACGTTGGCGTGGCTGACGGTGCGCACGTGGACGTAAACGGTGGTGAAGTCGCTCGGGTGAGTGTTGCTCACCGACGCCTGGCAGGCCAGCGCGTCCGACCGGGCGGATGCGGAGGCGCCCTGGCCCACGAGCACGAAGGAGATCGCGGCTACCGGTGCGATGATCACCGCAGCCTGGCGGATGAAGTTCCTGCCCATTTTAGTCCAATCGCAGTTACTAAAGCCGATTTATAGCATTTCGATCGGCACCGATGTGCGATTCTACGCCTGGCCTGTGCCCGTTAGTATGCAAACCGCCGCTGTTCTGGGAAAGCGGACGCAACCAACGCCAGATCGGAATGCCGCCGACGCCGCCGGCTAGGCCGGCGGCATTTCCTTGTAGGTGAACGTGCCGAACAGGCCGACCTGATCGCACAGGTGCGGGCTTGGCACGCCGGCCGCCGAGATGAAGCCGCTCTGGCCGGGCGGGAGCACGTCCTGCCCTGGCATGGACCGGCCAGCGTCGATCGCCATCATGAAGGTGCTGCGGTTCTGCGACGCGCTGGTGCCGCAGTGGGTGACCACCCCGGCCGCCTGCGCCAGCGGGTCGAGGCTGTCCCAGTTCTGGTCCTGGGCAGGTGAGTATCCCCACTGCGAGATGTCGGCCGTGCCGAAACCGGGAACGTTCTGGCCAAGCTGGGTGCCGGTACCAGACAGGATGGTGATCGCGTCGTTCAGGCTCTCGACAAGCAGCTGGTCGCGGTGCCCGGCGAAGTAATCGCCGGTGTAGCACAGCGTCCAGCACGGCTCGACCCCGCGAGTGTGGGCCAGGATGTGGTACAGCAGGTTGTAGGTGCCCATCGTGCCGAGACCGCCGAAGCTGCCATAGGTCGCCGCCAGGCTCGGATCGCTGAAGTTCACGCCGCCGGTATAGGCGTCGCCGGCCGACAGCCCGCCCTCGAAGACGTTGCGCTCGTACGCCTCGAGGAAGTTCATGAAGATGGACATCGCCGGGCTGCCCAGCGTGGCCGTGCCGTTCCAGTGCCGCAGCACGCTGATCGCCCCCGCCAGGTCGGGGTGGGTGACCGGATCGGTCAGCGGGTCATGCTCCGCCCGCAGCTGCCGGTAGGCACCGATCAGGAACGGGATGAAGTAGGGCGCGGCGGGCCGGGTGTTGTCGCCGTTGTCGATCGTTCCGATGCTGTGCTCGATGCCCTCCAGGTACCGGATATCGATCGTGCGGCTTGACCGCAGCAGCGTGCTGATCAGCGACGACCGGAAGATCGTGCCCCAGTACTCGTCGCCGGAGTTCTGCTGGTAGAAGATCGCCGCGGACGGCTTGGTGTTCCAGTTGTCCAGGTAGCCCTGGGCGGGGTTGACGCTGCGCGGCATGTCGCGCCACGGCACGAAGCCGCGCCACTGCTGGGTGCCGTCGCCGAGTGCGGGAAGCCGCGGATCCACCTTCGCGAACGACGGCTCGATCGGGATCAGGCCGTCGCCGAAGTAGGCGATGTTACCCAGCCGGTCCGCGTAGAGGAAGTTGTGCAGCGTGGTCACCAGGCTCATCGAGTGCGCGAACTGGCGCAGGCTCGAATCGCCGCCGAGCTGGGAGAACCCGGCCAGCGAGCCCCACTCGCGGCCCCAGGAGGCGAACCGGAGGGTGAACGCGACGCCATTGCTCGGCGGCGCGATCACCGGCCCGTCGACGGTCCGCAGGACCTGGTACGTCACCGGCGGCTGCCCGGCGACCGGGATCTGCTCGGTCAGGACCTGCATCTTCCTCCAGTGGCCGTCGAAGAGGTAGGTCGGCGGACTGGCGGCGACATTGACCTGCTCGGCGTAGATCCGCTGATCGACGGTCTCCTCGCTGGTCGTGGTCCAGGCCATGCGCCCGTTGCGGCCGATCAGGATGAACGGCTCCCCGGTGATGTACATGCCGCCCGCGTCGTATCCGGGAGCGTGCAGGTACTCCTCGCCGTCCACGCTCGGCGTGCCGAAGCCCTCCTGCGGAGCGCCCCAGAGCAGCGCATGGTGATCCGCCGACCGCCAGGGCGCGACGACGAAGGCGTCGGAGCCGCCGTGGGAGAGCACCCGCAGGCTGATCCCGGTGGCCAGGATGCGCCGCCGGTCAGCGGCGAGCGCCCTGGCCGCCGCGGCTACCTGCACCCGGCTGATCCGGCTGAGCACGGTCAGCTGCCGGACCGTCGCTGCCGCGCCAGCCCGCCGGATCCCGGCCGACCAGGCGGTCACCGGCGGCCGCCCGGACGGGACCGTGGTCGGCGCGGTCGTGTCGTTGATCCAGCGGGCGTCATTGAAGATCGCGAGGGCATCCGATGACGGGTGCGCGTCGCCCCTGGCGGTGAGCTCGGCCTGGAGGTAGCCGAGGAACCCGAGATTCTGTAGCTCGCTGCCTCCGCCGCCGCCGAATTCGCGGGCCAGGTAGTTGCCCACGGCCACCGTGTCGACCGGACGCCAAGGCGCCGGCCGGTACGGCCCGGTCAGCCCGAGAGCCTTGCCGAGGACGAAGAACTCGACCGGCACGTTCGCCTGCACGCTCGACGCGCTCTGGTAGGCGAAGCGCTCGTAGGCGTTGATCCCGGCCGAGAACTCGGCCAGCGCCCGCCGGGTGGCCAGCGGCAGCGAGCGGTACTGCGCCTCAAGCTCGGCGGGAGTGTAGAAAAAGGTGCGAACGGTCTCGTCCTGGCCGAGCTGGCTCGGTCCGAAGATCTCCGACAGCGTTCCCTCGACCGCCCGCCTGGTCAGCTCGAGCTGCACCAGCCGGTCCTGTGCCTGCGCCCAGCCGGCCCCGAACCACATGCCGGCCGGCGACTTCGCGTAGACGCTGGGCACGCCGTAGCTGTCCCTGACGATGACGGCCGACAGCGCCCCCCGGCCGACCTGCTGCCCGGCGCCGGGCCGGATGGCGCCCTGGGCGGCCGGCCCGGCCGGGCTGAAGGCCACCGCCGCGAGCAGCGCCGCGAGCGCCGCGAGCAGCGTCGTGCCCCGTGCGGCCGCCAGACGCCGCGTGCCGTTCCGGTCCCCGCTGACCAGCCGGGCCTTGGTGCCGTCCCGATACATCACGCCACGTCACCTCCGCGCCAGGCGCAGCCGGGAGATGGCGGCGAGAACGCCGCCGACCCGCGGATACGCGCACAATGCCGACTTCGCCGTCCCGCCCGGCGGCCGGCGCCGGCAGCGGTCGGGCAATCGCCGTGGAACGCACGGCATCGATCGGTCTGAGGCGGAAGCTAACCCGCCTGCGGGCCGGTGTCAATGGGGCGAAGGTGACAACCGGGACGTCGATGCGGCCTTGTCGCTGGGGCGAAGGTGACAACCGGGACGCCTGGCGTGATCTCCGAGCGGCTACCCTCGGTTCATGCCGCTCACGAACGGGTCAGAGGTGTTCATGGTCGAGGCGACGGCCGGCCGGGCCGTCGCGGTGCTCGCCGCCGGGCCACCGGACGGCCTGCCCCTGCTGTTCCATTCCGGCACCCCGGCCGGCCTGGTCGCCTTCGCGCCGATGATCGAGGCCGCCGCGGAACGCGGGATGCGGCTGGTCATGTACTCGCGCCCTGGCTACGGCGGTTCCGATCCTCAGCCCGGCAGGCAGGTCGCCGACGCCGCCGGGGACGTCGCGGCCATCCTGGACCACCTCGGCGCGCAGAGCTTCGTGACGGCCGGCTGGTCAGGAGGCGGGCCGCACGCCCTGGCCAGTGCCGCGCTGCTGCCTGGACGCTGCCTGGCCGCCGCGACCATCGCCGGCGTGGCGCCCTATCCGGCGGACGGCCTGGACTGGCTGGCCGGAATGGCGCAGGAGAACGTGGACGAGTTCCACGCGGCGTGCGATGGCGAGGCAGCGGTCACGCCCCTGCTGCTCTCCGCCGCCGAGACGATTGCGGACGTCACCGCCCAGCAGGTCGCCAAGGCCATGGGCGGCCTGGTCACCGCGGCTGATCGCGCCGCTCTCACCGGGGAGTACGCCGCGTTCACCGCCGAGTCCCTCCGGTCGGCGCTGCGGAGCGGGATCGCCGGGTGGCGCGACGACGATCTTGCCTTCGTCCGTGACTGGGGCTTCAGCCTGGACCGGCTCGACGCGGTACCGGTCTCGATCTGGCAGGGCGGCCAGGACGCGATGGTGCCGTTCGCGCATGGCCAGTGGCTAGCGGACCGGATACCGGGGGCCCGGGCTCACCTGCTGCCCGGCGAGGGGCACCTGACCATCGGCGTCAGCAGATTCGGCGACATCCTCGACGAGCTGGGCCGGCTGGCCGGAACAAGCTAACGACGCAAGACCGTCATTAAGCGATCACATTCCATCCGTGCCATAGCGCCGCCGGGTCCGCCCGCATCCTGTGCACGACGCTGTGGACAATGCGTGGACCAGCGCTGGACACGGTGGATAAGCGCTGCATGTCCTGTGGATAGCCAAAGAAATCTTGGATTTACTTGCCGAACGCCTTGTGCTTGCCGCTGGAGTGGCAGTAGAACATCTCTCACCACCGAAGACGGGCTCCTCCCAGAGGAAACTCAGGGAAACGCTTCAGACGCCGGGCGACCGGCGATCCCGGGCGGGTACCCAAGATCTGGTGGCTGCCCAGGCAGCGTACGGCCGCCGAGTCATCGGCTCGCTAGCGCGCCCGGGCCGGGCGGGGCCCCTGCATCTCATACATGGAGGGGCCCCGTTCCATGTCCTCGCCCTCGCTCACCGGGCGCGTCCGCCGCCGGGCCATGCGGTTACTGCCAGCTAATCGTTGATGGCTCCACGTGTTTGGCGCGCGCAGA
This sequence comes from Streptosporangiaceae bacterium, assembly GCA_035604275.1. Lineage (GTDB taxonomy): Bacteria > Actinomycetota > Actinomycetes > Streptosporangiales > Streptosporangiaceae > Chersky-822. The sequence continues at coordinate 12,179 of DATNIU010000050.1, forward strand.
TCTGATTACAATGCGACACTGGTCGCTACGGTCTGCGACGGATGGTCAGCGCGCGTTTCTCCCCGGCAGTCCCGTCGGGAGGGTCGCGTGATCATGAAAGGCACCGCGAGAGGGCGCTGGGGAGTGAATGGGGCTGATCACCGAACAGGGCGGGACGGCCGACGGGTACGAGGTCGTGACCCTGCCTGGTGCCGCGGATATGGCGGACGGACTGGGCCCTGCTGTGTTCGTGCGCCGCTCTGCCCGGCCGAGCCGCCGCGCGGTTCTGCACCTGCACGACCTGACCGAATCCTTCGCCCCGGCCGACCTGGCTCGCTGGTACAACGAGCGCGGCTTCCATTTCTATGTCGCTGACCTGGACCCGCAGGCCTCGCTGGAGCCGGCCGGCCGCCGCCGGCCGGCCCGATCGCGGGAGTCCTGCTTCGCTGAGCTCGATTCAGCCTGCGCGCACCTGCGGGACGCCGACGGAATCGATGCCATCATCCTCAGCGCCCAGGCTTCGGCCGGGCTGACCGCGGCCCTGTGGTGTGCCGCCAGGCGGGAGAGCCGCCCGGTCGACGCGCTGATCCTGTCCGGCCCTGAGTTCGGGCGCGGTCTGCGGGGCAGTCTGGACATCGCCTGCCCGGTTCTGGTGATCTCCGCCTCCGGCGGCGGCGCGGGGTCAGGGTCATCGCGACGCGAGCGGCGCGCATCCGACGCGATCCGGCTCGGCCAGCACGTCACCTGGCTGCACCTGGAGGACCCGGCCGGCGACGGTGCCGCGTCCGGGCAGGACCGGAAGCGGCTCTTCGATGAGATGGGCCGCTGGCTTGGTGCGTACATGTACGGGCGGCTCCGCGACCAGCTGCTCTGAGCTCGCGCTCAGTGGTAATACAGAACTCGCGCTCAGTGGTAGTACAGGGCTAGCGCTCAGTGGTAATACAGGTAGATCTCGATCACCAAGGCGATGAGCGCGAAGGAGATCAGCGACTTGGCCGCCATGATCCGCTCAAAGCGCCGCGCGTTGCGGATGCCTGCGTCATATTCCCGCTCGGACAACACGGCAGGGTCAGGCTCAGGAAACACAGCCGGGTCAGGCTCAGGAAACACAGCCGGGTGAGGCTCAGAAAGCACAGCCTGCTCAGAAACCACGGCGCTTTCACCGTTCACGCTGGAATTCTCATGTTGCCGACCTTGTCGGTCTTTTCCCATTTGCTGTCTGCCTTCCGGATTTCCTTAACATATGCCGCCAGCGTGATCGCGCACAGCAGCGAGCCGTATCCGGCGACATAGAGCAGGGCAACGCTCAGGTATCGCCGGATCCCGCTGTCCCGCTCGACGATCTTCGCCAGGTAGGCCAGGCCCATCGACACGGACAGCCAGAAGTAGCTGAACAGGATCACGCTCTGCACGATCGGATGGCCGAAGGCGATGCCGAGCGCGACCAGAGCGTGCCCGATCAGCCACTGCACCGGCCCGGTGAACACCACGTCGGCCATGATCACCAGGCTGACGATGCCGGGGAACAAGATCCCCTGCCGCCAGGTCCGGCGCCCGGCCTGAGGGTCGATCAGCAAGGTGTAGGACGTGATGAACACGTAGGCGATCACGTTGATGATCCACAGCCCGCGGAAGGCCGTGTGACTGAGCTGGTAGTCCTCGAAGTAGAGCGTGACCAGCGACGCGGAGGACACCAGGAGGGTCACCGGAAGCAGGAAGACGGAGAACCAGATCGCGCCGAACGAGATGCTGCCCAGCCGGTGAGCCCGGCGCGGCCGGAACCAGACCCGCCGGAACCGGCAGGTGACCTGGACGTTCCCTCTCGCCCAGCGGACCCGCTGTTTCCAGAGCGCTCCGATCGAACCCGGTTCCTCGGCCCACACCCTGGCATGCGGCTCGAACAGGACTCGCCGCCCGGCCAGCTGAGTCCTGAACGTGATGACCGTGTCCTCGGCCAGCGTTCCGGTGTCGATCCGGCCTCCGATGGCCTCTATGTTCGCCCGCGAGTGCAGCTGCGCGCCGCCGGCCAGGCAGGCGACCGCGCCGATGACGTTCTGCGCCCGGCGCGCGGCCGCCTGGGCGGTGATGTACTCGTAGGAGATGAACCTCGTCAGGTAGTTGCCCGGACGGCTGCCCTCCTGGATGTACCCGGTGACCGCGCCGACCGCGGGATCCGCCAGATGCCTGGTCATCGCGCGCAGCGAGCCACGCTCGTAGATCACGTCCGCGTCCATGATCAGCAGCGCCTGCATCCAGTCATCGCCCATGATCTCGGAAAGGCCGTGATTGAGCGTCTGCGCCTTGCCCTCGCCGCCGGCCTCGCGGCGCAGGTGAACGACCCTGCCCGGGTAGTCGGCCGCCTTGGCCCGGACGATCAGCGGCGTGTCGTCGGTGCTCGCGTCATCGACCACGAAGACCCGCAGCGAATCGCGCGGGTAGTCAAGCCGCATGAGCCGGTCTATGGATACCCCGATCACGGCCGCCTCGTTCCATGCCGGAATCAGAATGGCCGTGCGGGGCAGCCACTGACCGCACCTGGCATAGTGCAGTCGCAGGAAATGCAGGATCACCAGCAGGTACTGGTAGATCCCGGTCACCAGCGGAACGGCTCCGATCATCACGAAGATGACGAGCACCCATCCCAGATCTTCCCTTGGGCTGGCGAGATTCATGCCGCGCGGCCGGCCGCGATCTCGTCGAGGGTGCGCCCGACCGTCGCATATACGCCTACGTCCCGGCAGTCATGGCTGTCGGTGCTCGCGACGACCGGCACTCCGGCGCAGACGAACGCGCTCGCCGTCCGGGCCGAAGGGCAGGCCCACTTCTCGTTGATCTCGAGCAGCGCTCCGGTGTCCCTGGCCCGGCCCGCCAGCAGGGCGAGCTCGCGGTCGGGAACGACCGACTCGCTCAGGCCCAGCTTCGGCAGGATGCTGAACAGGTGCGCGATCAGCGCCTGCCGCCCGGCGGCGCGGGCCAGCGCACCGGCCGTGGCGTCGATCAGGGCGGTGACCGCCGCGGCCCCGCTGAGCGTGCCGCGGCCGATCAGGACGCGCATCTCGCCGGGGAGCACCGGGCCGTGCTCGCCGGGAAACTGGTGATCGGCGATCAGGATCAGGTCGATGCCGTCAAGGCCGGGCGGCAGGTCGAGCTGGCCGGCCTGGTCCAGGATCTTGGCCTCGACGCCGGTACGGATCTCCAGGCCCGCGGTGCGGCGGAGCGGATCGACGGCGGCGACGAACTCCGGCACCCAGTCCGTATCGCGGCGGACGTGGTCGGTAAGGCAGAGCAGGCGCAGGCCCCGCCGCTCCGCCGCCCGCACGTTCTCGGCGACCGTGCTGATGCCGTCGGAGAAGGTGGAATGGACGTGATGATCCGCTTCCAGCACCGCAGCGGTCATGCCGCCGCCCGCTGGAGCTCGCCGAGCTCCACGATCCGCTCGTCGAGGAACCGGACCATCGCGACCTCGCGGAAGTCGGCGTGCTCGGGAACCTGCCCGCCGCGCAGCACGGTCATCGCGAATCGCGGCATGTCCACGCCGCTCGCGATCGTCAGGGCCAGTGACCCGGGCGCGCGCGGGTTAACCTCAAGCAGCGCCGGGCGGCCTGCCTGGTCCCTCCTGGCCTGGATGTTGGCTATGAACTCAAGGCCGGTGACCTCGGCAACCGCGGCGCCGAAGCGCTCGAGGCCGGCGTCGTGCACCGTCCGCCCGGCCACCGAGATGCCGGAGTCGACCTTCGCGCGCAGCCTCGGCACCGCGGCCACGACGTGGCCGACCCGGTCGGCGAACACGTCGATCGAGTACTCCTCCCCGGACAGGTACTCCTGCACCAGGAAGTCAGCTGACCTGGGCAGCTCGGCCAGGGCCGAGCCAGAGGGCACGACGGAGATGTCGCGCGACCCGCTTCCGCGCCGCGGCTTGACGACCACCGGGAACTTCCAGGTTCCCGGATCGAGCTCGTCGTCGAAGGGCTCGGTTCTGGGCACCCGGACCGTCCCCGCGCAGCAGCTGGCGAGGGCCAGCTTGTCCAGGGTGACCGCGAGCCCGCGATCCGGCGCCAGCATGAGCTGGATCCCCGCCCGGGTGAAGGCGCCCCGCGCCCGCGACAGCGGCCGGAGCTCGGCGTCAACCGTCGGGACGACCACGTTCACCGCCATCGCCTGGCAGCGCTCGAGCAGGCTCCTGGCGAATCCCGGCGCCGCTCCCGCGGGGATCAGGGTGCGATCCGCCGACGGCACCAGGTACAGCCCGGCCGCCCAGGAGTCCATGTCGGCGGCGATCACCCGCACGGACGGATCGGCGCTGAGCGACCTCATGACCGCGATCGCCGCCGGGCCGCCCGCGCCGGTCACCAGGACGCGGACCGGGCGCGACCCGCGGTCAGGCGACGGCATGCGAGGCCTCCCCGCGTGCCGATCCGGCCTCCGCCGCGGGCCGGTCCGCGCGCATCACCCCCGCCGGGCCCGCCGCGGCGTCGGTGATCGCCGCGCGACGATCGCGGATGACCTCGAACGCCTCGGCGTACCGCGCGCCGGCGAACCGGCCCCAGTACCTCGCCGTGGACTCGATCAGATCTGGTTCCAGGTACTCGCGCACCGATGTCTGCGAGCCGAAGGCGCTGATCGCGGCGAGCTTCCCGGGCAGCGACGCGTCGATGCTCACGAAGAGCGAGGGCCCGAACTCCACCGTGGCCGACGGCGACTGGAAGCAGTAGATCCGGCCGACCCCGCGGCCGGCCACCATGGTCGCCCGGTACGTGTTGCGGTGATCCTGGTGCACGTCATTGACGGAGTGCGTGTAAAGGATCGTGGGCCGCACCTGGTCAACGACCCGGCTGATGGCGCTGATCGTGGGATCGCCCTCGCTGATCCTGGTGTCCTCCAGGCCTTCCAGGTACAGCTCAGCGCCGAGAATCCGGGCCGCCGTCGCTGACTCCTCCGCACGCCGGCTCTCCTGGCCGCCGCGGGCGCCCCGGCTCATCGTGAGGATCGCAACCCGGTGCCCCATGCCGCGGTGAGCGAGCAGCGTCCCGGCCGCGCCGATCTCCACGTCATCCGGGTGGGCCCCGATGGCCAGCACCACCTCGCGCCCGGCGGCCCTGGCCGCACGGCCCTTCCCGACCAGGGCGGCCGCCGTCCCGATCAGCCGGTCTGGCCGCAGCGGCTTGGCAAGGACATCGTCAGCGCGGTTGCGCAGGACGCTGACCGCGCTGTCCTGGGTCCCGTGTGCCGTCACGACCGCCACGGGCAGCAGCGGGTCCTGGCGGCGCAGCTCCTCGAGCAGCTCAAGACCGGACATGCCGGGCATCTCGGCATCGGTGACCACCAGGTCCCACGACTTCGACCTGGCCAGCCGCACGGCTACCGCCGGGTCGGTGGTATGCGTGACGTCGAAGTCGCCCTGGATGCCAAGGACGTGGACGGCGAAGCGGGCTGCCTCAGGATCGTCCTCGACCAGCAGAATCCGGGCTCGCGGCGTGACCGCTGGTGAATTCGTCATGCTTGCCCCCCGGCGGCACCCGATCGCCCCCGACCGGGTTCAGGCATCGCAGCCGCATGTGCCCCCGTGGCTCGCCCGCGACCTGCGCTGCTGGCCGGGTACCTACCCTGGCCGCCGGTCGATACGCACCCGCCGCCCGGCGATCGGCGCGGCGGTTGAACCGCGACGGCCCACGTTCCGTTATCCGCTGTGACGGCACATCCTCTCGACCTAGGGGCGGCTTTGACCAGCATCAGTTCCAGGCAGGCTCATGGCAGGCAGCGTTGGATTGCCCGGACGGCTGCGGTAATCGCGCTGACCGGCAGCTTCACCTCGGTCGCGGTCGGCGTGTCCGCCGCGGCGGCACCCGGCGCCGCGCACAAGGCGGTGGTCGTGAAGGTCGTGACCAGGCACCCGTTCGGCAAGATGCTGGCGACCGTCCACGGCCGCAGTCTCTACATCCTGCCGAGCGGCAGCTGCACCGGCTCATGCCTGGGGGTCTGGCCCAGGCTGCTCATGCCGCGGGGGACCAGCCTGCCCCGCGGCGCCTCGTGCCTGGGGACGGTCAAGGTGGGTCACCGGCTGCAGGTCACCTACCGCAAGAAGCGGCTGTACCTGTTCACCGGCGACAGCGGCAGCTCGGTCAACGGCAACAACGTGGCCGGGTTCAAGGTCGCCAAGCTGCGGACCGGCCGCTGCCCTAGATAGACCCTGGCGGGTGAGTCCCGGTGGCACCAACCCGGTGATCGGTGCCACCGGGCTCAGCCAGTCCCGCACGGAGCGCGCGGATCGTGCCGGGCGGCGCCCACGGCGAGCCCGAGGCCGCGCAGGTCGCTCCGCAGTCGCTCGGCCGTGGAGTACCTGATCGCGACGATGCCAAGTGATCGCGCAGCCTCGACGTTACGCGCCACGTCGTCGACGAACACGGTCGCTTCCGGCGCCAGGTGGTAGCGGGAGAGCAGAATCTCGAAGATCTTCCGGTCCGGCTTGACCACGCCCTCCACGCCGGAGATCACGCAGCCGTCGAACCAGCCGAGGAACGGGAACCGGGACCGCCGCAGCGCGAACTTCTCCGCCTCCATGTTGCTGAGCGCCAGGCAGCGGACTCCGGCCGACCGCACATCCGCAAGCACGCCGACGGCGTCATCAAACTGGCCGGGGACCATCTCCTCGCCGCGCTCGGCCCAGGCCATGATCAGCTCCGCGTACTCCGGGTGGGCCAGCGCGAGCTCCCGGCACGACTGGCGGGTGTCGGCGCCGAGATCGTGCGACAGGTGCCATTGCGGGGTGCAGATCCGGCTCAGGAAGTCCGCCATCTCGGCTGGGTCGTCGAAAAGCTGCCGGTACAGATGGCGCGGATCCCAGTCGAGCAGCACGCCGCCGATGTCGAACACGACCGCTGCGATGTCCCGGCCTGGCATGACATGACCGTAACAGCCCTGCTTGCGCCCGCTCGGATCAGCCGGTGACGGTCACCGTCACCAGCGGGTAGCCGGAGGCCCCGTTCGGCTCCGGCGGCAGGGCGAGGGACGTCTGGGTGTAGCCGGTGGCGTCGGTGGCCCGCGCCTCGATGTGATGCGTGCCCGCAGCGGCGTTCCAGTAGATCATCCACTGCCGCCAGGTGTCGATGCCAGGGACCGCGGCCAGCTTGGCATGGCGCCACGGGCCGCCGTCGACCCGTACCTCGACGGCGTCGATGCCCTTGTGCTGGGCCCAGGCCACGCCCGCGATCACCGTGCGCCCCGCCTTGATCGCCGCCTGGCCGTTGGGGACATCGATCCGCGACTCGGTCTTGATCGGCGCCTGGGCGGTCCAGCCGCGCTGCGCCCAGTAGGCGACGTTGCTCGCGTAGGTCGTCACCTCGATGTCGGTGATCCACTTGCAGGCGGAGACGTATCCGTACAGTCCGGGCACCACGGTGCGGACCGGAAAGCCGTGCGCCACCGGAAGCGGCTGGCCGTTCATCGCCACGGCGAGCAGCGCGTCCCTGCCGTCCATCGCCGTCTGCACTGGCGTGCCCGAGGTGAAGCCGTCAAATGAGGTGCAGTACAGCTGATTGGCGCCGGCCTTGATGCCGGCCTGGCGGAGCAGGGCGCCCAGGCTCGCGCCCAGCCACCGGGCGTTGCCGATGTACGGCCCGGCCACCGGGTTGGAGACGCAGCACAACGTGATGTAGTCCTCGATCAGCGGCCGCCTGATCAGGTCGTCAAAGGTGAGCGTGAGCTCGCGGCTGACCATGCCGTGGATGCGGAGCTGCCAGCTGGCCGGCGGGATCTGCGGCAGCACGATCGCCGTGTCCACCCGGTAGAAGGCGGAACTCGGCGTGATAAACGAGCTGAGGCCGGGAATCCGCAGATCCGATCCGACCGGCAGCGGCCGGGCCGGGCTGGCCGGCGCCGGGAGGCGGAGCGCCTGCTCGGCCGCGGTAACGTCGGCCCGCTCGCTCAGCAGCCGACCGCCCAGGTAGGCGACGGCCGAGGCGCCGGCGGCCGTCGCGCCGATCGCCAGGAACCGGCGCCTGGGCTCGGTCACCGTGACGGCGGATGTCCTTGGCGAGCCGGCTCCGGCTGACCGGGCTCCGGCCGGCCCGGCTCCGGCCGGCCCGGATCTGGCCGTGGCGGGCGCGTCATCCGCTGGCGCGGTCCCGGCGCGGTCTTTCCCGGCCGGTCCGCGGCCCCGCTGCCCGTCCCGCGCCTGGCCGCCGCGCATCTGCCCGGCCGTGTTCACCAGCTGGATCAGGATCAGCGCCGCGGCAGCCGTGCCGACCAGCGTCGGCAGCAGGTCGTTCGCCGTGGCGGTCGGCCGGGTCCCCGCGGCGACCAGGCCAGCGGCCCCGAAGACCGCGATGCCAGCCAGCCCGTACCTGGTCCGCCTGACCGCCAGCGCCCCGATGACCGCGGCGAACACGGCGAGCACCACGAGCACGCCGATCTGGAGCACGAGCTTGTCGTGCGAGCCGAACTCACTGATCGCGAAGTTCTTGACCGGCGGTGGCGAAAGGTCGATAGCCAGCTGACCGACGGCCACCACGGGCGACCCGACCGGGCCCGTGATGCCCGCGATCAGATAGCCGACGCAGATGCCGGCCGCGCCGGCCAGGACTCCGGCTGCCGCGCCGAGCGCGGACATGCGCTTATCACCGATCACACTTGTAATTCGTATCAGCTCATGCGCTGGATTGGCCGCGCGGCCCGGCGGCGCGGCACCGGCGGTTCGGGCCGGCGGTTCAGGCCGGCGGTTCGGGCCGGCCAGGGCCGGCGCGTACAGCCAAGCCAGCGGGCCGCCGGCAACGAATATAGAGATATGGGCGGGACAGAGGACGAGCGGCGGCGGCGCGCCAGCAGGGCGTTCCCCCGACTGCCCGCGGCCGACGAGGGGCCGCCGCCGCTCGAGGACCTGCTGGCCGGAGTCGCCCGCGGCGACGAGCGGGCCTACGAGGCCGTCTACGACCAGACGTCTGGCTGGGTGCTCGGAGTCATCAGGAAGGTCCTGCGTGATCCGGCCCAGTCCGAAGAGGTCATGCAGGAGGTCCTGCTCGACGTCTGGCGGTCGGCCGCGCGGTTCGATCCCGCGCTGGGCAGCGGCACGTCCTGGGTGATGACCATGGCACACCGCCGGGCCGTCGACCGGGTCAGGTCGGAGCGCAGCCACGCGAGCCGCGAGCTGCGCTCCGCGTCGGCCGTCATCGATTACGACGACGTGATCGAGGCGGTGCAGGCCAGCCTGGACCGGGAGCGCGTGCAGCACTGCCTCGTGTCCCTGACGCCGCTGCAGCGAGAGTGCGTCAACCTCGCCTACTACGGCGGCTACACCTACCGGGAGGTCGCCGAGCTGCTCGGCGTGCCCGCCGGCACGGTCAAGACCAGGATGCGGGACGGGCTGATCAGGCTCCGGGACTGCCTGGGGGTGGAGTGATGGCATCCGGCGATAGCGAACTGCACACCCTGGTCGGCGCCTACGTGATGGACGCGGTGACCGAGTTCGAGCGGGCCGCGTTCTCCCGGCATCTCACCAGCTGCCCTGAGTGCCGCGCGGAGATCCGCGAACTGCAGGAGGCAGCGGCGCGGCTCGGCACCGCGGCGGCCGTGCTCCCGCGCTCCGAGCTCAAGGGCCAGACGATCCGGGCGGCCAGCCGGATCAGCCAGCTTCCGCCCGCCACCCCGGCGCCCGGCCGGACCTGGCGACGGCTGACCGCCCTGCCCCGTGCCGCCCTGATGGCGGCCGCCGTCCTGGCTGCCAGCGCCGCCGTGCTCGGCGTGGTGACGCAGCACACGATGCAGCAGCTGGATCATTCGCAGCGGCAGAATCACATGATCGCGGCCGTGCTGAACGCCCCGGACGTAGTGATTCTGACCGCCAAGGTCAGCACCGGGGGCACCGCGACCGTGATGATGTCACACAGCGAGCACGCGCTCGTCTTCACCGCGCACGGCCTGCGGGCGCTGCCGGCCGCCAGGTCGTACGAGCTGTGGCTGATGGGACCGCATGGCGACAGGCCGGCTGGCATGCTGACGGCCGAAGCCGGCGGCATGGCCGGGCCGGCCGTCGTCTCCGGGCTCACCCCGGGGGACATGATCGGTCTCACGATCGAGCCGGTCGCCGGATCCCGGCAGCCGACCTCGGCGCCTATTGTGCTGATCGGGCACGGAAACAACTAACTCGATACTCGCTTTTCGCCGACCAGGCAATCTGACTGACCTGATGCTGCGAATATCTAATATGACAGCCACTCGGCATGTCCTGCGATGACCGCCTGTTGCGAAGTCTGTTATCCGGCGAAAATGACCATCGCATGCCAATGCCCGAGTATTCCTATACGACTACGCAGGGGAGATGTTATGCGTTCCAATCTCTCGCAGGCAGTGAAACGATTCCATGGTGTTACCGCGGGCGCGATGCTGGGAATCGTGTCGCTGGCGGCGGCCGCCTGCGGCGGCACCGCGAGCACCGCGTCGGCCGGCACCATGTCCACGCATCAGCCGACGCCTCCGGCAGTGACCACATCGGCGCACGTCGGCACGGACTGCGGCATGTTCCCGTCAACGGGCATGAGCAGCATGCACTCCTTGAGCATGGACAAGCTGCTCACGGCGGCCGGGCACGATCGGCGGCTCTCCAGGCTCATCTCCGCCGCGACCAGGTCCGGGCTGACCGCCGACCTCAACTCCATGCACCCGCTGACCCTCGTCGCCCCGGTGAACTCCGCCTTCGCGCACGTGCCGAAGATGACGGCCGGCCTGCTGCGCAATAAGACGGAGCTGACCAAGATCCTGCGGTATCACGTGGTAGCTGCCCCGATCAGCCCGGCGCAGATGGCTCGCGGCATCCGCGTCTCCACGCTTGAGGGCAGCGCGCTGAGGTTCTCCAAGGCCGGCTCGGTTTACAAGGTAAACGGGGCGACGGTGCTATGCGGGAACATCCAGACCGCCAATGCCACGATCTACATCATTAACAAGGTCCTGACGCCGCCGAAGTGAGCCGCCGGGCCGGCCGGCGGGCCGGGCCCGGCGTCCGCGGCCGGCC
>DATNIU010000051.1:0-15589 GCA_035604275.1 Streptosporangiaceae bacterium
ACAGCACGTCGTCCCCGTCGGTCTTGGCCCAGACGATGCTCAGCTGCGGCCGTCCGTCAGGGTCGATGGTCGCCACGGTCACATGATGCGGCCCGTCGAACAGCGCCCGCGCCGCCTCGGGAAGCGGCACTCTGTCAGGAAGCCTGCCAGGAAGCTCGGTCACAGCGCCTATCTCACCAGATCCACGCGGACCGCCAGCTGGCCGGCATCTGGAGCCAGTGCCCGGCCACCAGAGCGTGTCGGCGCCGCGGGTTACCGTCGAAGGGTCGACGGCGGCGAGGCTTGCCGGGGCGCGCAGGCAGGTGAGTGCCCGGCTAGCTACTCGGCTACATACGGAGGTAGGTGTTACGATCGTATGCATGACGCAGGTGGACAGATTTTCGGTGACAATGGCGCCGGAACTCGGTGACGCGGTCCGCAACGCAGCGAAGCGCGATGGCGTCAGCGTGTCGGCATGGATCAGCGACGCCGCTGCAGACAAGATCCGCAACGACTTGCTCGGCGCGGCGCTCGACGCCTGGGAGGCCGAGAACGGCCCGCTCACCGAAGCCGAGCTGAGGGAGGCTGCGGCAGCGCTCGGGCTGGCGCACCGCGCGGGTGCGGCGTGAAAGCGATTCTCGATGCTGGAGCGCTGATCGCGGTCGAACGAAATGACCGTGCAGCCATCGGCAGGCTGCGGCTCTTGCAGCGTGCGTTGATACCTCTGCGCGCCAGCGCAGCGGCTGTCGCGCAGGTCTGGCGCGATGGCGGCAGGCAGGCGAATCTGGCCAGGGTACTAGCTGGTGTCGGGATCGTGCCGCTCACCGAGTCCGACAGCAAGCGCATCGGCGAGCTTCTCGCGACCAGCCGGACGGCGGACGTGGTAGACGGCCACGTGGCGCTGCTCGCGGACTCAGGCGACCTTCTCCTCACCAGTGATCCCGACGACCTGCGAGTCCTGATCGGCGCTCGCGGGGTCGCCGTGAGCGTGCATGCCATCTGACTCCGGCTAGGCCGTCTGGTCAAGGGCGGGGAAGGCGAACAGGTCGATCAGGCGCGGAAGCGCCGAGGCGTCTCCACTGAGGGTGATCGCGCCACTCCGGGCCGCAGCGTCCGGGGTGAGCTGGCGGGTCAGCAGCCGGTGCAGCGTTTCGTCGGCGGTCGTGATCACGAGATCGGCCTCGTCGGGCGGGCCGGCGGTGACGCTGAGACCTGTGCCTTCGGCCCGGACCGTGAATGCGCCGTCGGTCAGTCGCAGCTCCCACGTCATCGGGCGGCCGACGCGCTGCGTGTCATCGTGGAACGCGAGCATCCCGGCGACCAGCCAACGCGACCTGGAGACCACGTCGGACGGCAGGCGCCCCATGCTCTTCGTCCCCCACCGGCCCAGTGCCAGCAAGATCGGCTCGAGCTCGCGACCGTACTCGGTGAGCTCGTACACCGTGCCCCGTTCCGGCATGGGAAGCAGCCGTCGTCCGACGACGCCAGCTTCCTCCAGGTGCCTGAGCCGTGCCGCCAGCGTGTTCGTGCCGATGCCCGGAAGGCCGTCGGCGAGGTCGCTGAAGCGCAGCGGCCCGAGCAGCAGATCACGCACGACAAGCAGCGTCCAGCGATCACCGATCAGGTCGAGTGCTGTGGCGATGCCGCACAGCTGGGAGTAGCTGCGCGTGCTCGCGGCGGGCGGGGACATGTTGCGATCTTACATCAAGCTTGAAAGATGGTTTTTAACTTGCAGAATGCAAGTCTGCTGCTAGTGTTGGACTGCACTACCGCGACATCAGAACTTCGGCCGTTGCCAGCGCCTTGCTGGCCCGGCATCTGGACCTGGATGGGAGATTCGCAGATGAGCAACGTGATCGTCCGATACCGAACCCGGCCCGAGGCGGCCGAAGAGAACGCCCGCCTGGTCCAGGACGTATTCGCCGCACTCGCCGAGGTCAAGCCGGACGGCTTCAAGTACACGACCTACCGTCTTGCCGATGGCGTCACGTTCGTGCACGTCGCAAGCCTTGACGGGGCAGAGAACCCGCTGACCACGCTGCCCGCGTTCGCGGAGTTCCAGCGCGAGATCGCGCACCGCTGCGTCGAGCAGCCGGCCCCGAGCAACGCGTCCGTCGTGGGCTCGTACGGGTCGTAGCCGAGCTGCCTGCTGGCCCGCACCGGGCACGGAACGCCAGGCGGCCAGCGTCTTCGCCGGGCACGGAACGCCAGGCGGCCAGCGTCTTCGCGGACCGCCGGCGTGCCTGCGCCGCCGACGGTCCGCGAGGTCGCCTGGCTACTGGTCGGTCCTCGCACTGGCCCAGGACCTGTCCAGCTCCGCGTCTGCGGTCAGCGGTCGGCTCGGGCCCAGCTCCAGGCGTACTCGGGATCTTCGGCATGGCCGGCCTGCGGCGCCAGGAGCAGCGGCCGGAACGTGTCGATCATGACCGCGGTCTCGTCCGTCGTAAGCCGACCGGCGTCCATTCCGGCGATCACCGCCTCGACCGCCCCCGGCGTGGGGCCGTGCGTGAAGCCAGACGGGTGCAGCGTGATCGACCCGATCCCGACACCCGACCCCTGGCGCGCCGAATAGTCGCCGGCCACGTAGAACATCATCTCGTCGGAATCGACGTTGTGATGGTTGTAGGGAATCGGCACGGACTCGGGATCGAAATCCAGCGGGCGAGGGCAGAAGGAGCAGATCACGAAGTTGGGCCCGTCGAACGTCTGGTGAACCGGCGGCGGTGCGTGCGTGCGCTTCACGATCGGCTCGAAATCGGCGATGTTAAAGGCGTACGGGTACAGGCACCCGTCCCAGCCGACCACGTCGAACGGGTGGTGAGCGTAGGTCAGCCTGGTCAGTCCGCCGCGGTTGCGCACGATCACCGGCACGTCCTCACCCTCGGCCAGCAGCGGCCCGGCGACCCCGCGCAAGTCCCGCTCGCAGTACGGGGCGTGCTCAAGAAACTGGCCGGTCTGCGACAGGTACCGCCTCGGTGGCCTGATGTGCCCGCGCGCCTCGATCACCAGCGCCTGAACCGGCTCACCGGCAGCCGCGCCCGGCCCGGCCGGAATCCACCGGTGGATCGTCCCGCGCGGCACGACGACGTAGTCGCCGGGCACCGCGTCGATCGTGCCGTAGACCGACTCGAGCCTGACGGCACCGGCGTGCAGGTAGATCGTCTCGTCACCAGTCGAGTTCCGGTACAGCTCAGACTGGACGTCGGCCGTCACAAAGGAGATCCTGACGTCATCGTTGCCCATCAGCGGCTGCCTGCCGAGGACCAGATCGCCGCGGCCGGTCAGCTCCTGGGTGCGGTAATGACGCGGCAATAGCGGGTGATTGGGCGCCAGCCCGGTCTCGGCGGCCACGTCGGCCAGCGCCTCGCTCTTGACGATCGCGGTCGGCGGATGGACGTGATAGAGCAGAGAGGAATCGGATGAGAAACCCTCCTCACCCATTAGTTCCTCGGCGTACAGGCCCCCGTCCGGACGCCGGAAGCGGACGTGACGCTTTCGGGGAATCTCCCCTGCCACGCGGTAGTACGGCATATCGTCTCCCTTGACGCCATGATCACTGGGTTGGGCGGAAGCCGCTGGTCGCCATCCCGCCGCGCGCTCCTCACTCCCCCGCCATGCCCGCGGTCGGCCCGCCAGGGTTTGCCGCGCGGCCTGGCCGTGCGGTGCGATGTCAGTCCCTCTCCCGACTATAGGCCGCTGCCCCCGAGATGGGCCTGAGCAGGAAGGACCACCGTGCCGAGGAAGAGCGACCAGCGCGGATCCCGAATGACAGTGCCGAGCGGCGGCAATGGCGCTGCGTCTGGCGGTGACGGCACGCTGCCCGGCTCCGCTGCCCGCACACCGCACCGCGAGCCGCGCCGTGACACCCCTCGCGGCCTGCGGATACTGGCACTGACCGCCGTTACCGCCGGCCTGCTGCTGCTCGCTGCCGCAGCGTTCATATTGTCGTACTCCGGCATTCACGCGCTCGCCCGCGAGGCTGGCGTGTCCAGCTCGCTGGCCAGGATCTACCCGCTGATCTTCGACGCGATGCTGGTGATAGCCGGCTGCTCGGTTCTCGCGCTGCGCGGGGCTGGCCTGGTCCTCCGGGCATACGCGTCGATCTGCCTGATCCTGCTGCTCGCCGGCGTCGCGGCCGGCAGCGCCGTGCAGGCGGCGGCGATCGCTGTTCCGCACCGGCCGGCCGAGCTGACAGCCGCCATCATTCCTTGGGTCCTCGTTCTGGTCGGTTTCGGGCTGCTGGTCGCGCTGCTCAGACACGCCAGGCTCAGGCGGAACGGCGCGGCCACCGAGCGGCCGCGGCCGCCAGGCAATTCGGCCCGGGCAGTCCCCGCAGCGCACGACGACCTTGGGCCGCCCACCCAGCGACCGGTTCCGCCCGCCCAGCCGACCGGCACCGCGCAGGCGAGCACCGCACAGGCGAGCACCGCACAGGCGAGCACCGCACAAGGGGCCAGCAGGACGCGGGCGATCGGCACGGCCCAGGCCGCCACGGCGCCGACCGGCCCAGCCCAGGCAGGTCCAGCCCATGCAGGTCCAGCCCATACCGCCACGGCGCCGGCCGGCCTGGCTCACGCGGATACAGCCCACGCTGGCACAGCCCACGCTGGCACAGCCCACGCTGGCACAGCCCACGCTGGCACAGCCCAGCCAGGAACTGCCCCGGCAGGAACTGCCGACCCAGGCACGGACCAGATCGGCATGGCGCGGGACGGCCGGCCGGGTGGAATCCTTGGCCCGAGATCAGGCACACCAAGCACGCCAGACACGGTCCCCACGCCGTACCGGTCCCCGGCCCAAGGCGCGGAAGCCTCGCCAGGCATCGCTGCCTCGCCAGGCATCGGTGCCCCGCCAGGCATGGGTGCCCCGCCAAGTCCCGTCACGCCCAGCACCACCGCAGCCAGCACGGTCACCCCCACCGCCGCAGGCAGCGCGGCCCCACCCGGCGCGGCCCCACCCGGCACGGCGGCCCCACCCGAGACCGCCTCACCCGGCACGGCCTCGCCCGGCACGGCCTCGCCCGGCACAGCCTCGCCCAGCACAGCCTCGCCCAGCACGGGCTCGCCCAGCACAGCCGCAACCAGCACGGCCCCACCCGAGACGACCTCACCCGGCGCGGCCTCGCCGACGCCCATCACCGCCGCGCCGGGCACGCCCCCGTTGCCCAAGAGAGTGCCGCCGCCATCCGGAGGTCTCACGCCAGGCACGACCGCCGCGCCGCGGACTCCCGCACCAGGTTCGCCCCCAGCGGCGGACACGGCGCGGATACCCCGGACGGCTCCAGAACCGGCAGTCGCGGCCGCGGCAAGCGCCGACAGCCCAGCAAGCCAGCCGACCATGCCCCCGCCAGGCTCGGCCCCAGTCCCAGGGCCGCGCACGCCCGGCACACCCACGCCTGCCCTTGGAACGCAACCAGCCGGAACGCCGCCCACACCGCCCACGCCAGCCGCGCCAGCCGCGCCAGCGACGCGGGCCGCATCCCCCGCGCCGGACACGGGCCGGATACCACGCACACCCGGCGATCCGACAGGCACGATTCCACCAGTCCCCGGGGGCCGGCCAGCGAGCCCGCCTGCCCGGCCCGCGTCAGGCACGACGCCGACGCCAGCGACACCCACGCCAGGCACCCCTGCCACGCCGGCGGCACCCATGCCAGGCACCCCGCCCACGCCACGCACCCCGGCCACGCCACGCACCCCGGCCACGCCAGGCACGGCCGGGGCAGCACCCCCCGCCCCAGACCCGGCCCGGATATCGCGCGCCACCTCCGAATCGGCAGGCCCGGCTTCGGCAACCGCCGACAGACCAGCCAGCGCGTCTGCCTTGACTACGCCGGGCAGGACACCTGCCCCCACGCCACGCGACCCGGCCGCTCCGGGCACGGCCCCCACCTCGGCGACGACTGCGCCGACCACACCGCCGCCAATCGCGCCCCGAGCGCCAGGCACGGCCGCGATACCGCGAAACGCACCCGAACCCGCAGGTACCACATCGGCGGCCGCCGGGGGCAGCCCAGCGAGCCCTTCTGCCACGCCGGTGCCGGGCACGACCTCCGCTCCCGCGCCAG
This sequence comes from Streptosporangiaceae bacterium, assembly GCA_035604275.1. Lineage (GTDB taxonomy): Bacteria > Actinomycetota > Actinomycetes > Streptosporangiales > Streptosporangiaceae > Chersky-822. Next base: position 6,047 of record DATNIU010000051.1, read on the forward strand.
GCGACCCGGCTACGTCGGCCACGCCCCCGACCCTGGCGACACCTCCGCGAGGCCCATCGGCTACGCCCGGCGTCTGGCCGACCGCGCCTGCGCCAGGCGACGACGAGCGTCCCAGGGCAGCTACCATCCCAGCCCAGTGGCAGTTGCGGGCCAGGATTCCCAGACCCGCCGCTGATCCAGGGAACCCGGCTCACGGGGTGACCCCGCCGCCCGCGGATCGGATCACCGACCAGGCAAGTCAGTCCGCGGCAGATTCTCCGGCAGCACAGTCTCACGCGCCACAGTCACAGGCGCCACAGTCACAGGCGCCACAGTCACAGGCAGCACAGTCTCAGGCGCCACAGTCACAGGCGCCACAGTCTCAGGCGCCAGAGTCTCACGCGCCAGAGTCGCCGCCGCAGACCCCTCGCGGCGGCTCAGGCGAGGGCGGCTCCGGACCGGGCCAGCTAAATGCGGCGCCGACCCCGGAGCAGGCGACTGAGGGCGAACCAGGCACCGCGCGGCAGCCCAGCAGAAATGGTGCCGAGCCGCCCGCCTTCGAACGGCCGCATAGCTCCCCGACTCCGCCAGCGGACTGAGCCACGGATCGACGTGCGCCGCGGGCGGCGAGATCAGCGCCGACCCCGGCTATCCGGATGGCCCGGGCCCTGTCTTGGCCGCCATGGGGCTGTCTTGGCCGCCATAGGGCCGGCTCGCGACCCTACGCGACCCTACGCGACCCTATGAGAACAACGAATCACCTGGCTTGCTGCTGAGCCGTGCCGCGACGAGGGCGGTCGCTATCGCGGCGATCCCCGCACCGCGGCCGGTCAGGCCGAGGCCGTCGGTGGTCGTGCCGGACAGGCTCACCGGGGCACCGCCGATCGCGGCCGACATCGCCGCCTGAGCCTCGGCGCGGCGCGGCGCGATCCTGGGCCGGTTGCCGATCACCTGTACCGCGATGTTGCCGATCAGGAAACCCGCGTCGGCAATCAGCCGGGCCGTCTCGCCGAGCAATTCCGCGCCAGGCGCTCCTGCCCATCTCGGCTCTGCGACACCGAACTGGCTGCCAAGGTCCCCGAGTCCCGCAGCCGACAGCAGCGCGTCGCAAGCCGCGTGCGCGACCGCGTCACCATCGGAATGACCGGCCAGGCCACGCTCACCTGGCCAGTTCAGGCACGCGAGGCACAGCTCCCGCCCATCGCCGAATGGATGCACGTCAACGCCGATGCCGATCCGCGGCAGCTGATCAGCCATCCGGCCAGCGCCTGGGTCAGGACGCCAGGATCTCGTCGAGCAGCGCCTCGGCCTTGTCTTCGTTCGTCTTCTCGGCGAGCGCGAGCTCGCTCACGAGGATCTGCCGCGCCTTGGCCAGCATGCGCTTCTCTCCTGCGGAGAGCCCGCGCTCGCGGTCCCGACGCCAGAGATCACGGACGACCTCGGCGACCTTGTTCACGTCACCCGAGGCGAGCTTCTCCAGGTTGGCCTTGTACCGACGCGACCAGTTGGTCGGCTCCTCGGTATACGGGGCACGCAGAACCTCGAAAACTCGCTCCAGGCCTTCCTGCCCGACCACGTCCCTGACCCCGACGAGTTCGGCATTATCTGATGGAACCCGCACCGTCAGGTCACCCTTGTCGACCTTGAGCACGAGGTACGTCCTGTCCTCGCCCTTGATCGATCGGATCTCGATCTCCTCGATCCGAGCAGCCCCATGGTGGGGGTAGACGACAGTGTCGCCGACCTTGAAAGTCATCTGGCACGTACCCCTTCCGCTGAAGCTATCTTACCACGGCGGACAGCGAGCAATAGCCGTGCTTCGTGACAAAGATGCAGGTCAAAGGTGCTTTTGCACACTGACATTGGAGAACGGTCCCACGGGTATTCGAACCCTTGGCCCGGTCGCACCGGAAGCCTCGGGCCGTAACAGGAACGAATCTGGTACCCGGAGAAGCCGCTATGCGTTCTCCTAGTTTACCGCCACCGGCCAGTATCCACAGCCCCGCAGCGCCGGCTTGTAGCCCGGCAAGACAACCCGCCCGTGACGGTTACGTGCGACGACCGCCAGGCTCATACTGAAGAGAGGACCTTGTGCTTATTGCGGAGAGACGCGTGAACCAAGGCGGCGAACCGGGGCAGAACGACGATGGCCTGCCACGGGTTGACATCGAGATCCCCGACGATGCCCGTGAGCTCTATCGTGACGTGCAGGCATACCATCGTGAGCTGCGCGCGCTCCGGCGAAGTCAGCGCAGCCAGCGACTGGTGGCGCCGCTTCGCCGTACCGGAATCCTGTTGCCGCTGGCGGCCGGGTGCCTCATCCTCGCGCTGATCTCCGGCATGGTGCTGACCGTGTTCAGCGCCGATCCTTATTTCTCCGGGTTCGGCAGCCCGGCCCGGCCGGACACCGGCGTGCACAAGGCCAGGCCGGGCACGGCGCCAGGCTCGGCGGCGTCGGCCGCCAACGTCTCCGCGTCCCCGTCGTCGGCTGGGTCGACCTCGGCTGCTCCGGCCCAGACCACGGCAGACCGGCTGCCCGGCACGACGATCAGGGTCGCGGGAAAACCGCTCGCACTACGCACGCTGACTAGCACCGCGCTGGCGATCGTCCCAGCGAACTGCGGCTGCGACGCGGCCGTGCAGCAGTTGGTCGCGCAGGCTAGGCAGGCCAGGGTGACCGTCTACCTGGTCGGCCCGCGCGGCAACCGGGTGGAACTCGCCAGGCTCGCCGCGCTCTCGGGGCCGAACACGATGCTGGCGACCGACGACCGCAACGTGCTCAGCTCCGCCTACCAGCCAGCGGGCCTGACGGTGCTGCTTGTCGACGCCCAAGGCTCGGTCAGGGTCAGATCCGGTCTCCGTCCCGGGCTCAATCTGGTGTCACAGCTCCAGAGCCTCAGGTCGGCCGGCTAGCGGACGCCGGGGAACGAGCGGGCCGGCTGCGAGCCAGGCCTCTGACACGGCTACGCTATGCCAGGTTCCCTGGCGGGGACGGCACGGCGCCAGGTTCCCTGGCCGGCACGGCACGGCGCCAGGCTCCCCGGCAGGGACGGCACGGCGCCAGGCTCCCCGGCCGGGACGGCACGGTGCCATGCCGGTGACAGCACGGCGCCAGGTTCCAGGCGGTACGTCATGACGAGGAGGCTCGCGTGATCCGGAGCAGCCGCGACGGCCTGCTGCCGCGCAGCATTCTGATCGCGGTCGCGGTCGCGCTGGTTCCGCTGGCCGCCGGATGCGAGGCTGGCGCGAACGCGCCCACCCAGCAATGGCACCAGCCGACCGACGGCACCGACAGCACCGTCGGCGACATCACGATCAGCGACGCGTTCGTGCTCGGCGCTCCGCTGAACTCCTCGCTGCAGCCCGGCCAGACGGCGGGCCTCTACCTCGGCATGTTCAACAGCGGCCTGCCCGACCGCCTGCTCAGCATCGCCGCCCCCGGCACCGCGACCACCGTGCAGATCACCGGCGGGCTGCTCATCCTGCCCAGTCGGCGCACCGTCCTGCTGACCGGCCCGCAGCCGAACGTGCTGCTCGAGAACCTGACCCGGGCGCTGCTGGGCGGCTCGACCGTCAGGATCGTCCTGACGTTCCAGAACGCCGGCACCGAGACGCTGGTCGTTCCGGTCATGCCGCAGGCGCAGTACTACGCCACCTTCTCGCCCGCGCCGTCGCCGACTCCCACTGTCTCGCTGACCGTCAACGGCTCGCCGAGCCCGTCTGGCACCACCGGCCGTCACCACAAGAAGGGGCAGAAGACCCCGTCTCCGTCGCCAAGCAGCTCACCGTAACAGCCGCGATCGGCCAGGACGGCGGCCCGGCGGCTGGGCGGACCTCCGGCCAGCCACGCCGCACCCGATCGGGCTGCGCCGCCCGTTACCGTGCCGTCTTATCTACCGTGCCGTCCTTAACCACGGTGCCGTCTCTAGCGCCCCCCGCCTCTAGCGGCCTGGCTCGAATTTATAACCGAGCCCGCGCACGGTAATGATGTGAACCGGCCGTGCCGGGTCCTGCTCGACCTTGGCCCGCAGTCGCTTGATGTGCACGTCCAGCGTCTTGGTGTCGCCGACGTAGTCGGCACCCCAGACCCGGTCGATCAGCTGCATCCGGGTCAGCACCCGGCCGGAGTTCCGCAGCAGCACCTCAAGCAGCTCGAACTCCTTGAGCGGCAACTGCACTGCCTCGCTGCGCACCATCACGACATGCCGCTCGACATCCATCCGTACCGGGCCGGACTCCATCACCGAGGTGGCCGACTCGTCCCCTTCGCCACGGCGGCGCAGCACGGCCCGCATCCTGGCTACGAGCTCGCGGGAGGAGAACGGCTTGGTCACGTAGTCGTCCGCGCCAAGCTCGAGCCCGACGACCTTGTCGATCTCGCTGTCCTTGGCGGTCAGCATGATCACCGGCACGTTCGAGCGCTCGCGCAGCGCGCGGCATACCTCGCTGCCGGGCAGCCCCGGCAGCATCAGGTCGAGCAGCACGAGATCGGCACCGGTCCGGTCGAAGGTCTCGAGCGCGTCTGGCCCGGTCGGGCAGACCGCGACCTCGAATCCTTCCTTGCGCAGCATGTAGGACAACGCGTCGCTGAACGACTCCTCGTCCTCGACAACGAGCACCCGCGTCACTTGACTGCCTCCTTGGCAAGTCGGATCCAGGCAACTACCGGGCCGCAGGTCATGAAGGCTTTCCCCGTCTCGCTGGCAGCCGCAGCGTGAAGGTCGATCCGGCGCCCTCCTTGCTCATCACCGTCACCTTGCCGCCGTGCGCGGCCGTGACATGCTTGACGATCGCCAGGCCGAGGCCGGTCCCGCCGGTCGCCCGTGACCTGGCCGGGTCGACCCGGTAGAACCGCTCGAAGATCCGCTCCAGGTCGCGCTCGGGAATCCCGATTCCCTGGTCGGCCACGCTGAGCTCGACCGCTTCGGTCCCGTCCTGCCTGGTCTCGATGACCACCCTGGTCTTCTCCGGGCTATAGGCGACCGCGTTGTCCAGCAGGTTTCGCAGGGCGGTGACCAGGAGCTCCTCGTCGCCGAGCACGGACAGCTGGCGCGTGCCCTTCGCGACGAGCTCGATGCCGCGGACGGTCGCCCGCATCCGGCAGCGATCGAGCGCTTCGGCCACGACGGCGTCGAGATCGGCTGGAACGGGATCGGGGATCGGCTCGGCCGCCTGGATCCGGGACAGCGTGATCAGGTCCTGAACCAGGTTCGTGAGCCGGGCCGCTTCCTGCCGCATCCGCCCGGCGAAGCGGCGGACCGCCTCTGGGTCGTCGGCCGCGTCCTCGACCGTCTCGGCAAGCAGCGCCAGCGCTCCGACCGGCGTCTTGAGCTCATGGCTGGTGTTAGCGACGAAGTCCCTGCGGACCTCCTCGACCCGGCGCCGCTCGGTCTGGTCCTCGGCCAGCAGCAGGACCAGGCCGCCGCCGCCGACGGCGACGCCTAGAGGCGCCACCCGGACGGCGAAACTTGTCGTCCGCCCGGTGAATCCGTCGGTGGCGATGTCGATCTCGCCCTCGCGGATCTCGCCGTCCCTGCGGACCTGCCTGGCCAGCGCGAGCAGCTCACCGACGACCAGCTTGTCGCCCTTGACCAGGCCGAATCCACGGGCTGCCTGGCTCGCTCGCAGCACGCGGTCATTGCTGTCGATGACCACCGCCGACGATGAGAGGACGGCGAGGACCGCAGCGAGCCCGGCCGGCAGCCGGCCTGCCTGCTGGCTGGCCGAGGCGGCGGGGACCGACGATGCCGGCCCGGCCGGGCCGGAGGCGCCCCGGCCGGAGCTGGCCGGGCTGGTTGCGGCGGGAGCGGCCGGAGCGGCCGAGCTTGGTACCGACGCGGCGCCGCTGGCCTGGGCCGATCCCTTGGTGCTCATCCGGCTACCTCATCGGGACACGTAGCCATCCTGGCCCGGCTGACCGCTTTCACCCCCACATCCACGCTTTGATCGTATGCGGCGCCCATCGGCAGCGCATCGGCGCGAGGTTGCTGACCAGCATCAATTTGCTAAAAGTTCACTCTTGCTACTGCTGGCGTTCACGTCCGCAAATCCGGTCATCCGCCACTCCGATACCATCATCTGCCCTGGCTGCGAACGGCCTCGGCGCCCGCCGCCGCCGCCAGCGGGTCGAGGTACCGGCCGCCGGCAGCTACCGGCCGGAAGCCATCGTCCAGCTGATATTCGAGCGGAACCCCGGTCGGGATGTTCAGCTCGGCGATCTCCGCATCGCCGATTCCGTCCAGGTGCTTCACCATCGCCCTGAGCGAGTTGCCGTGCGCCACCACGAGCACCGTCCGGCCGGCCGCCAGATCGGGCACGATCGCGTCATGCCAGTACGGCAGCAACCTGTGCACGACATCCTTCAGGCACTCGCTCCTCGGCATCAGGTCGTCGGGCAGCAGCGCGTATCGGGGATCGCCAGCCTGCGAGAGCGGATCGCCGTCGTCCAGCAGCGGCGGCGGCACGTCGTAAGAGCGGCGCCACGCCATGAACTGCTGGTCGCCGTACTCGGCCCGGGTCTGCGCCTTGTTCTTGCCCTGCAGCGCGCCGTAGTGCCGTTCGTTCAGCCGCCACGAGCGGCGCACAGGCAGCCAGGCCAGCTTCGCCACCGCGAGCGTTGCGTTGGCCGTCTCGACGGCGCGAGTCAGCACGGACGTGTGCACGATGTCAGGGATCAGGCCGTCGTCGGCGAGCAGCCGACCGGCCTGCTCAGCCTCGGCGACGCCCTTCTCCGACAGGCCGACGTCGACCCAGCCGGTGAACCGCCCCTCGGCGTTCCAGACGCTTTCGCCATGACGCAGCAGCACGAGAGTCCCCATGCCAGAAGCGTATCGATAGCGCCGCGGCACGGCCGGCCGGCTGGTGGACGCCGCCGACCGCCGCACGGCGCGGCCTGAAACCCGGCATTCCGGGCCGGATTGCGCCCGGCTGCCGCGGCCGTGCCGTGCGCCCCGACGCTCATCCAACGGGTCAGCTCATCCGGGAACATGACGGCATTGTTTCGGGTTCCACCAACTCGGAGGTGTATGCCCGTGCCGCGTCGCTACCCGAAGAGAGTCGCGACGATCAGCGTCCACACGTCGCCGCTTGAGCAGCCAGGTACTGGTGATGCAGGCGGCCTCAACGTCTATGTCGTCGAAGTAGCCAAGCGGCTGGCGGCGCGTGGCGTCGAGGTGGACATCTTCACCCGCGCCGTTTCCCGTGATCTGCCGCCCGTGGTCGAGCTCGCGCCGGGGGTGCTCGTCCGCCATATCGCGGCCGGCCCGTTCGAGGATCTCGACAAGGCTGACCTGCCCGATCAGCTCTGCCAGTTCACGTTCGAGGTGCTGCGCGCCGAGGCTGCCTACGCGCCAGGCCGGTATGACCTGGTGCACGGCCACTACTGGCTGTCCGGACAGGTCGGCGCGGTGGCCAAGGAGCGCTGGGGCGTGCCGCTCGTCCAGTCCATGCACACCCTCGGCCGGGTCAAGAACGCGGCCCTCGCGCTCGGTGACACGGCCGAGCCTGACATGCGCATCCGCGGTGAGGCCGAGGTCATCGCGACGGCCGACCGGATCGTGGCCAATACCGGCGCCGAGGCGCAGGAACTGGTCCGGCTCTATGACGCCGATCCGCGCCGGGTCGTCGAGGTCAGCCCCGGCGTCGACCTGGCCCTGTTCCGGCCAGGCTCGCAGCGCCAGGTTAGACGGCGGCTAGGCCTCGCCCCGCACGCGGTCGTGCTGATGTTCGCCGGCCGGGTCCAGCCGCTGAAGGCGCCCGACATCCTGCTCCGGGCCGCGGCTCAGCTGGTGCGCGACGATCCTCGGCTGGCCGACCGGCTGGTGGTGGTGTTCGTCGGCGGCCCGTCGGGCACCGGGCGCAACGATCCCGACGGGCTCACCCAGCTGGCCGCCTCACTCGGGATATCCGGGCTGGTCCGGCTCGAGCCGCCGTGCCCGCAGCGTGACCTGGCCGACTGGTACCGCGCGGCCACCATCGTCGTGGTGCCGTCTTATTCCGAGTCGTTCGGGCTGGTGGCGGTCGAGGCCCAGGCATGCGGGACCCCCGTGGTCGCGGCGGCCGCGGGCGGGCTGCGCACCTCGGTCAGCGACGGCGTCTCTGGCGTGCTCGTCGACTCCCATGACCCGGCGAAGTACGCCAGCGTGATCAGGAACCTAGTCGCCGACTCGAGCAGGCTGGCGAGGCTCTCCCGCGGCGCCAGGCTGCACGCTTCGAGATTCGGCTGGTCAGCCACCGTCGACCAGCTGCTCGCCCTGTACGGTGACACCATGAGCGAGGTCGCCGCCGCGGTGGATGCGTGACCGCGGTCCCGGCCGACCGGGACTTCCCGGAGGCGGCCGCACGGCGGCTCGGCGAGATCCTCGCGGACCTCGGCGTCGGCTACTCCGAACCGCAGCCTGGCAGCTTCCTGGTCCGGCTGGAGGGCCAGCACAAGCTGGTCACCATGACCTGGCTAATCGTCGAGGCCCACAGCCTGCACGTCGAGGCGTTCTTCTGCCGTCAGCCAGACGAGAACCATGCCGAGTTCTACCGGTTCCTGCTTGAGCGCGGCAACCGCATGTTCGGGCTGCATTTCGCGCTGGATCCGGTCGGGGACGTGTACCTGGTCGGCAGACTGCCGCTGGCCACGATCGAGCCCGTCGAGATCGACCGGCTGCTCGGCTGCGTGCTGAGCTACTCGGACGACAACTTCGACCCGGCGCTCATGATCGGATTCGCGTCGTCGATCCGGCGGGAGTGGGCCTGGCGGGTCAAGCGCGGCGAGAGCCTGGCCAATCTTCGCGCGTTCGCCAGGCTCACCGACCCCGACGAGGCGGAACCGGCAGCCGACGGCACGGCTGATCCCGCCCGGACGACATCGGGCGGCCCGGCCGAGCCCGGCGGGACAGCGTCCAGCAGCACGACTGACCCTGGTCGTGCGGCATCGGCGGGCCCGGTCGAGCCCGGCGGGACCGCGAAACAAGCCGCTGGACCCGGCGGGACCGCGGAGCAAGCGACTGGGCCTGGCCGCACGGCGGCTGACTCCGGCAGGGTCGGCTAGGTACGTCTAGTGAGCAGCCAAGCGCCCGCGACGGACACGTTCGGGGTGTTCGGCACCACCGCCGTCCTGCTGGTCACCGACCCTGCCGTGCTGTCGCGCGCCCGGGTCCTGGCCGACGCTGAGCTTGCGGCTGTCGATCTGGCGTGCAGCCGCTTCCGGCCGGACTCGGAGCTATCGATACTTAACGGGTCCAACGGCCGGCTCACCGAGGTAAGCGAACTGTTCGCCGCCTTGATCGCAACGGCCTTGCGAGCGGCTGAGCTGACCGACGGAGACGTCGATCCGACCTGCGGCCGGGCGCTCGCCGCCGCAGGCTACGACCGCGACTTCAGCGAGCTCCAGCAAGAACTGGGCCGCAGCCGGGCTCAGCGAAGCCTGGCCGAACTGGCTGGAGACCAGCCCGCTAGCGGCGAACCGCGTCAGGAACATAACGACGCGATCGAATCGGCCGGTGAACGCGCCGCAGATGCTCACCCAGCCACCCGCAACACCCCGGCCACCACCACCCCGGCCACCACCACCCC
>DATNIU010000052.1:0-14342 GCA_035604275.1 Streptosporangiaceae bacterium
GGGGGTGACGGCGGGGGTGACGGCGGGGGTGACGGCGGGGGTGACGGCACTGTCCGTGGTCGGCATGGAATGACCTCGCAGGTTATGAGTCGGCCAGCGCCTCGAGTTCTGGGACGACCCAGGACGGCGGTGGCATGGTGAGCATCTCGTCGCGGAGCTGGCAGGCGCTGGCAAGGTACTTCGGGTCGCCGAGGATCTCTTCAAGGCGACCGGTGATCGCGGTGTCGTCGGCCTCCTCGCGCCGCACCGACAGGCCGGCCCCGGTGCCGGCCAGCCGCTCGGCATGGAACATCTGATCGCGAAGCTGAGGCAGCATGAGCTGAGGCACGCCATAGCGGGCGGCGGTGAGCAAGGTGCCGTTGCCGCCTTGATGCACCGCCGCCGCGCACGATGCCAGGAACAGGTGCAGCGGGAGCGCCTTGACGACCTTGACCGGGGCCGCGACCTCGCCGAGGACTGCCGCATCGCGCTCGGTCAGGGCCATGATGATCTCGACGTCGAGATCGCGGGCCGCGGCGATGATTCGCGGCGGCATGAACGTCGAGTTGCCTTCCAGCCGTGTCGTCGAGGTTCCCCACGTGACGCAGATCCTGCGGCGGCTCGGTGCCGACCGCAGCCAGTCGGGGAGTACGGCCGGCCCGTTGTAGGGCACGTAGCGGACCGGGATGCGCCTGACATCGGAGGGGACCTGCATGCTGGGCGGGCAGGGGTCGATGGTGGCCAGGCCCATGATGTCGGGCGTTCGGATGCCAAGCCGGCCGGCCAGCGGGGCGACCAGGCCCGGCACGATCTCTCTGGCCTGGAAGGTGACGTCGACGCCGTGCACGTGCCGGACAGCGGGTATGCCCAGCGCCGCGGCGACCAGCGGCGCCGCGTAGGTAGTCGGGTCGTACACGATCAGGTCCGGCTGCCATCCACGGGCGAATGCCAGCAGGTCGTCGGCCATCGCCTCGGCGTAGGCGACGAAGACGCCGAAAACCTTGCGCACCCGCGCGAGCGCGTCGGGTGACCACGAGGCCATCGAGCCGCCTGGCGGCGGCGCCTCGGGCACGTCGGTCAGCCGCAGGTCCGCCATGCTGCGCCGCCTGACCTCGTCGTGGTCAAGGTCAGGTCCGGTCGGAACGGCGACAGCACCAGAGCTCGTGATGACATCCTGCAGCGCCGGCTGGCTGGCCACCCGCACGTCGTGGCCAGCGGCACGCAGCGCCCATGCGATGGGAACAAGAGGGGTGTAGTGAGTCGGCCACGCCCAGGACGCCATCAGCACGCGCATGAGATCAATCCGTCCGGATGCCTGTCGTAATCCTCACTGCGGTCATCACCCGGCGGTCACCAGGTCACCGGAATCTCGATGAAGCCCTCAAGCAGCGCGCCATCGGACCGGCGCAGGTCTCCCGCTCCGCCGGCCAGCCGCAGCGAGGGAAAGCGCCGGAGCAGGCTCTCGGTGGCGATCCGCAGCTCGGCCCGGGCGAGCGCGGCCCCGATGCAGAAGTGCGGCCCCAGGCTGAACGTCAGGTGCGGGTTGGGCGTCCTCGTGATGTCGAAGTCCCCAGGGTCGGGAAAGACCGACGCGTCCTGGTTCGCTGAGTCGACCGCCGGGATGACGCTCGTTCCCCTTGGGATCAGGCTGCCGTCACCGAGCGGGATGTCGTCCACGGCGTAGCGCAGCATCGACACCGATGAGCCGACGAGCTTCCAGCGGAGCAGCTCCTCGATCGCGTTCGGGATCAAGGACATGTCCCCGCGGAGCAGGGCGAGCTGGTCTGGATGGGCGAGCAGCATCGCGATGCCGCCGCCGAGCTGGGTAGCGGTCGTCTCGTAGCCCACCAGCAGGAGCAGCCGGCACCACCAGTGCAGCTCGTACTCGTTCAGCCGGCCGTCCTGCTCGTCACGCGCCCTGATCATCCCGCTGATCAGGTCGTCGGCGGGTGCCTTCCGCTTGGACTCGATCAGCGCGGCGATGTACCCGCTCAGCTCCGTCATCGACCGGCGGATCTCCGCGCCGTCTATCTTGCTGACCGAGAGGAACGCATCGGTCCAGCGGCGGAATCTGCCGTGGTCGCCTTCGGGAACGCCGAGCAGGGCGCAGACAACGCGGATCGGCAGCGGGAACGCCAGGGCCATATTGAGGTCCACCGGCGGGGTGCTGCGCTCCATGACGTCGAGCAGCTCATCGACGACCGACTGCACGTAAGGCTCCAGCCTGCTGACCCGGCCAGGGGTGAACGCCTTCGCGACGAGCTGCCGGACCCTGGTGTGCTCGGGCGGATCCGGGTCGATCTTCGGATCCTGGAACATCTGGTTGTTCCTGCTGATCCGCGCCGCGCCCGGTCGGCCGAGGTTACGGCTCAGCCGGTCGTCGGTCAGCAGCGCGCGCACGTCGTCGTACCGGGTCACGAGCACCGCCTGGTCGCCGCTTGGCAGGGTCACCGGCAGCATCGGCTCTTCCCTGACGTAGGCGAGTTCCTTGGGGATCTCCAGGGCGCCCGGCCGCTGGAACGGATAGGGGCAGGGCGTCGTGGTCATGGCGTGTTCCCCTGATGTTGAGGTCCTGGGTACCGAGGCGGCCGGCTCACCATTGCACCGGCACCGTGACGAAGCCCTGCGTGAACGCGTCGTCGTGCCGGCGCAGGTCGCCGACCGGAACCGCGAGTCGCAGGTCGGGGAACCTGTGCAGCAGGCTCTCCAGCGCGACCTGGAGCTCCGCCCGCGCGAGTGAGGCGCCGGCGCAGAAGTGCCGCCCGACGCTGAACGTGAGCTGCGGCGGCCCGGATCGGGTGATATCGAGGTCGGCGGGGCACGAGAACGCCTCGGGATCGTTATTCGCGCTTTCCAGCGCCGTGATCACGCTGGTTCCCCGTGGTATCGCCAGGCCGGCGACCTTGATGTCCTCGGTGACGTACCGCAGCATCGACAGCGAGGTCCCGACCACCTGGCAGCGCAGCAGCTCCTCGACGGCCTGCGGCATGCGGGCATGGTCCTCGCGGAGCAGGGCGAGCTGGCCGGGGTGGGTCAGCAGCAGCACCACCGCGCTGCAGAGCTGGTTGGCGGTGGTCTCGTAGCCCGCGAGCAGCAGCACCGTGCACCACCAGAGCAGCTCGCTCGCGCTGAGCCGCCCGTCGTCTTCGTCGTGTACCTGGATCAGGGCGCTGATCAGGTCATCCGCTGGCTGCTCGCGCTTGCGGGCGATCAGCTCCCGCATGTAGTCCCAGGGCGGCGCGCCGTCCTGAGTGAACCGTGCGCGGTCGGCCGCTGGCACGCCGAGCAGCTCGCAGATCACCCGGATGCTGAGCGGGAAGGCCAGGGACTGCGCCAGGTCGGCAGGCTGCGGGCCGCTGGCCAGCTCCGTTATCAGTTCGCCGGTAATGCTCCGAATACGGGGCCGCAGCTTGTCCACCCGCGCTGGCGTGAAGGCTTTCGAGATGAGACGCCGCATCCGGGTATGCGCGGGCGGGTCCATGTCAACCTGGCTCTGGAATACCTTGACCTTCTTCTCCGTCATCCGCGCGATGTCCGGGCGATTGCGATTCTTGCTGACCCGCGGGTCGGTGAGCACGGCCCGGATGTCGTCGTACCGCGTGATCAGCCAGGCCGTGTCGCCGCTCGGCAGCGTGACCGGGACGACGGGCTCGTCGTGCAGGGTGCCGAACTCCCGCGGCTGCTCGATCGCCGACGGCCAGCCGAACGGGTACCTGCGGGACTGCTCAGCCATGACGGGCCTTCCTCGCGTGAACGCCGGCTCCGGCAGCCTGCCGGGCGTGCCAGTCGCAGCTTTCCCGTAGCCGCTCGAGCTGGTCACCGTCGTCCCTCCTGAAGTACCAGCCCATGTCGGGGGGCAGCACCGACATGCTGAGCCCGGCCTGGGCAAATCCCAGTGCCATCTCGTGGAGCGCGGCCCGGATGATCTTCTTGACCGATCGCGGGCGGCGCGGGCGGCGCTTGTCTCCCATGAGCCCTCCCGGTGATCTGAGGCAATCGTCGGCCTGGCCGCTCAAGGACTGGTCGGGTTCGCGTCAAAGCGCGGGTGAGGCGACCATGACCTGGCAGTCATCACCGATGACCAGCTGGAAAGCCGCCGTGCCCGGCCGGGCGCTGCCGACCTGGGCGCGCCGGCCGATGACCGAGCCGGAGATCCCGCGTACCCGCCGCACCGACGAGCCATCGAGGACGATCGATCGCTCGATCGTGGAATCGACGACCACGCACTGCCTGCCGAGCGACGTGAAAGGGCCGATACTGCTGTTCACGACCGTGGACCCGGTGCCGATGATCAGCGGGCCGCGCAAATGAGCGCCCCGGACCTGTGCCCCCGCCTCCACGATGACCGGACCGCTGACGCTGGTCACGTCATCGACGTGCCCTGCCACCAGGGTGTCGATGGCCTCAAGGAAGACGCGATTGCAGTCGAGGAGGTGGTCGATGCGCCCGGTGTCCTTCCAGTAGCCCGGGTAGATCCGGGCGCGCACGTCCATCCCGGCGGCGATCAGCCACTGGATCGCGTCTGTGATCTCCAGTTCCCCCCGCCCGCTTGGCTGGATCCGCGCGATCGCGGCATGGATGGTGGACCGGAAGAAGTAGGCACCGGTCACGGCCAGATCACTGGTCGCGTGCGCGGGCTTCTCCGTTACGGCCGTTACCTGCCCGCTCTCGCCGAGTGTCGCGATCCCGTATTCGGCCGGATCCTCGACCTTCGTGAGCAGGAGCAGCGCGTCGGGCCTGACGGATCGGAAGGCGTCCGCGCAGGTAGACACGCCGTCCGCGAACACGTTGTCCCCGAGGTACATCACGAAATCGTCGTCGCCTAGGAAACCGCGGGCCGTCAGGACACAGTGCGCGAGGCCGAGTGGCGCGTCCTGGGCGATGTAGGTAACCCGGAGGCCGAATCGGCCGCCGTCACCAACCGCCTGGCGAAGGTGCGTCCCAAGGTCGCCGACGATGATCCCGGTCTCGGTGATCCCGGCATCCCTGATGGACTCCAGGCAGTGGAACAGGACTGGCTTGTTCGCCACCGGGACGAGCTGCTTCGGCATGGTGTGGCTGAGCGGGCGCAGCCGGGTCCCGGTCCCGCCCGAGAGCACCAGGGCTTTCATTCCGGCCCCTTGTGGCCGATCACGAGGGTGTCGGCCGGCCCGAGCGCGCAGTCGCCGATCGCCTCGAACCCCGCCCCGGCGAGCCATCCTCGGCACTCGCTGACCGGGTACTCCGAGCCATTGGGCGTGACAAGCAGCATGTTGAGGCTGACCAGCACCCGGGCGATATCGGCTGGATCGTCTTCGAGCATGGCGTCGTAGACCAGCAGCGCCCCGCCGGGACGAGTGGCGGCGTAGGCCTTCTTGACGAGGAGCTGGCGTTCCTCTGGCGACCAGTTGTGCAGGACGTGCCCGAGGATGAGCACGTCGCCCTCTGGCAGCGGGTCCGAGAAGAAGTCCCCGCCGCGAAAGCGGACCCGATCGGGACCGACCAGTGACGTCACGTGCTCACGCAGCGGGGCCTCCATGACCGGCAGGTCGAAGACCCATGCGGACAGATGCGGGTGGGCGATGATGAGCTGCGCGGCCAGGTTGCCCCGGGCGCCCCCGACATCGACAACGGTGTGGCGACCGCTCCAGTCGAAGGCCCTGGCAAGCTCGGGAGCCAGCAGGCCGTTGACCGAGTCCATCATGCCCAGGTACTGGCCAAGCTGCCGAGGGTCCTTGAGCATCCGCTCGAAGGCGTCCGACTGCGCCGCCGGCACCTGCGGCAGCCCCGTGCGCAGCGCATCGCCGAGGCTCCCCCAGGCGGGGTAGAGTACCCTGCTCGAACGCTCGAGGAACCCGCCCAGGTAGGTCGTGCCGCCGGGCACCAGATGCTCCGAGGCGACAGCGCTGTTGCTGTACCGGTCGCCGTCCCTGGTGAGCAGGCCCAGAAGGACGAGTGCGCTCAGGAAGTCACGGCAGCCGCGGGGATGCAGCCCGAGCCGCTCCTGGATCTGCGGCCCGGTCGCGGGCCCGGTATCGGCCAGGCTCGCGAACAGGCCCAGCTCGCTCGCCGTCAGCAGCAGCTTCGCGTGACAGAACCCGTTCCCGAGCCGCTTGATGTCCGCGGGGTCGGCGCCCGCCACGGTGCTTGCGTACGTCATTGGCGTCCCTCCGGTCCGCTGGTCGAGTCCGTTACCGCGACGCCAGCGCGCACGCGCATGCGTTGGCGGTGAGCGCGAGCAGGGCGAACGAGGTGCGGGTCAGGTTCAGCGCCCGCCACCGGGGCCTTGGATCCTGCCAGCCCGGCGGGACAGCTCCCGGTGCCAGGCTCTTGACCTGGCGGTTGATCGGAACGTTCCCGAACTGGGAGACCGCCATCACGCCAGCGCCGAGCAGCGCCGCGCAGCCGAAGAGGATCCGGGCGGTCGCTCCGGACGACATCACCGCGAGGATGACATCGGCGGCTACCGCAATCGCGACCGTAGGCGGCATCACGTGGTCGTAGCGGCGCCCGACGAGCTTGTGCATCTCGACGTAGCGGTCCGGCGACAGGGCCAGGAAGGCCGGCACCACGCTGAGCGCGACGGAGAAGAGCACCCCGGCCGCCGTTCCGCTGGTCAACAGCACGATTACGGCCAACGTGACGGTCATCGTCAACCACGCTCCCGGACTCAGGGCCGGACCGCCAGCCGCGGATCCAGCTGAGCCGATTGTCGCGGTGCGCGCTGAAGCCTCGATCGAAGGCGGCTCTGCTCCCGGTCGACCGGCCGGGTGCTCAGCTGAGAGCGATCGTTTCCATCCGGAAGATCCTTTCCGCTCCCCGCAGCGAGTTCGCGACCGCGCCGAACCCGTAGTCCCGCATCCGTGACTCGTACTCCGAGATGGCGCCGAGCAGGTCCGCGCGCCGGCGGTCGACGTCAGCGAGGCAGCGCGTCAGCAGGGCGGCGTCGCGAAGCGCGACGTTCGCCCCGGTGCCGCCGACCGGAGTGGTCGCGTGGATGGCGTCGCCGAGCATGGTCACCCGGCCCGGCGGCCACGCCGCGACCGGCCGCGCGCTCCTGATCGCGAGGAAGAAGGTGATCGAGGCGTCGGAACGGGCGAGCAGCCCGCGGATGGCCGGGTGCCACCCTTGCGTCATCTGCGCCGCGAGCCGGGTCAGGGTCACTGGATCGGCATCCCAGAGCTCGTGCTCGGGCAGCGCGAATGACCCGGTCGGCGCCACCAGAGTCCACTTCATGTAGTCGGGCACCGGATCGAGCCGCGCGTAAGGCGCGATCTGCGCGGCCGCTTCGCCGAGTGGCCGGCTGGGCTGGAAGGTCCCCAGGGCCATGGTGAGCTGACCCGGCCCAAGGATGGAGGAGGTGCCGCCGAACAGCGAGCCGGGAAGCAGGGCGAGCATCTCGGTGTCCAGGGTGGCGTGGCCGTAGACGGCGCGCAGGCCGGTGTCGATCATGCTGGCGTGCGGCAGCAGCTGGCGGCGGACTGCCGAGTTGATGCCGTCAGCGCCGACCAGCACGTCGCCCTCGGCGCTGGCGCCGCTCGCGAAACGCGCCAGGACGCCTGTCCCGGACCGCTCCACGTGAACCAGCTCGTGCCCGAAATGAACTACGTCGTCCAGCCCGGCCAGCAGCACCTGACGCAGGGTCAGCCGGTTGACGGCGGTGCTCGCCTTCGCCGGGTCGAAGGGCCCTGGCGCGACGCCCGCGGAGAAGATCAGGTTCAGCTGGTCATCGAAGGCGTTGCCCCGTGACATGTACGGCCGGTTGGAGGTGGCACGGTAAAGCTCGAAGAGATCATCGGGGAGGCAGGCCGCGAGCGCGTCGTCTCCCTGCGCGTCGATCCGCAGCCGGTAGCCCTGGCCCCGGGCGACCGCTGCCGGGTCGCGCTCGAAGACGGCGACCTCGACGTGTTCCCTGCGCAGGCCCTGGGCCAGGCTCAGTCCGCCGACGCCACCGCCTGCGATCAGCACCCGCACAGACAATGTGCGCACCTCCATGTGATTGTGCGACGGGCCAGGTCCCGGTCTCCGCGCAGCGAGCCCGTCATGAGGGCGCCCCTCGCATCGGGGAGTGCGCGAGTTCCTTGGCGCCGGCGTCGAACGCGACGCGGGGGCGCCAGCCGAGTTCCCGCGCGAGCCGGTCCGGTGAGGCGACGATGTGGCGGACATCACCGACCCGGTACTCGCCGGTGATGATGGGAGGCGGGCCGTCACCGGCTGCGGCCAGCGCCGAGGCCAGCTCCCCGATCGTATGCGGCGTACCGGTCGCCACGTTGAACGCGCGCGTCCCCGGGCCTGCCCAGCCAACGACGGCCATGTTCGCCGCGGCCACGTCCGATACGTGCACGAAGTCCCGCAGCGGGCCGCCGTCCTCGAAGACACGCGGCGCCTCCCCGCGCTGCACGGCGCTCCGGAACGTCGCGGCCACCCCGGAGTACGGGCTGTCGTATGCCATGTCCGGCCCGTAGACGTGGTGGTACCGGAGAATGGCCGCGGCCGCGCCGGTCTCCCGCGCCCATGCGGCCACGAGCAGCTCCTGGGCAAGCTTGGTGATGTAGTACACGTTCGGCGGCGGTTCCCGTGGGTCGTCCTCGGCGAGCGGAACCATGACGAGCGCGGACCCGCAGGTCTCGCACGCGTGATCGAACCGGCCGGCGTCGAGATCGGCCTTCAGGCGCGCGCCCGGCCGGCCGCGGCCGTGCTCCGGGCAGTCGTAGCGGCCGTCACCATAGACGGCGACGCTGCTGGCCAGGATGAGGCGGCCCAGGCCCGCTCGCGCCATGGCTGCGAGCAGCGTCGCGGTCCCGAGGTCATTGCATCCCACGTGCCGGGCCGCGTCGAGGATCTCGCGGCCGCGACCGACGACAGCGGCCTGATGACTGACCAGGTCGACGCCACGTAGCGCCGCGGCCACCACGGTGTCGTCACGGACGTCACCGTGAATGAACTCCACCCCATCCGGCATCGCCGGAGGCTCCTGGGCGGGATGCACCTCGGGTAGCAGGGCGTCGAGCACCCTGACCTTCAGCCCGGCGTCCACCAGCGCCGCTACAACTTGGCGCCCGATAAAGCCGGCCCCGCCGGTGACCAAGACGCGCATGCGATCTCCCTGGAACCGGGTCGGCCTGCGGGACTGGGCCCGCAGGCCGTTCAGACCTCGCAGACGAACGCGATGAAGTAACGATCCTTACGCACCTCGATGACGCTGCCGAAGAGGGAGCGCAGGATCGCAAGCGCCTCGTCGCTGTGGATGAGCTGGGTCCGGTAGGCACCGGTCCTCAGGCGCCCGCCGGAAGCCCGCATGAGCACCGCGGTGCTGAAGAAGGCCGCGGTTCTGCGCAGGTGGGCGATGGTGCCGTAGCGCTTGCGCTGGAACTCGTGGAAGTGGTCGGCTGTCCACAGGTTGCCGATGAACGTGCCGCCGGGCAGGACGAAGGACCGCAGCCGGGTCAGCACCTCGCGGATGTCACCGAGGTGGTGGATCGCGTCGATGCACATGACCAGGTCTGCGGGCGCCAGGCCGTTGTCGGCCCAGAAATCACCGCACACCAGCCTGAGGTTGTCATGCTTGACTCGTCCGCGCGCCAGCTTGAGTCCCTGCTCAGAGACGTCCAACGCGGTGATCTGCGCCGCCGGGGTCAGCTCGGCGGCGAGCGCGGTGAACTCTCCTGTGCCGCAGGCGAATTCCAGCACGTGCTTCGCCCCCGTGCCGTACTCACGGAGGAAGCGCGCGATCGTCTCCTTCTGCGACAGGAATTCCGGGCTGAGAACCTGGTGCCGCTCCGCGGCTTCCCGATCCCAGTACCGTGCGGCCCAGTACCGCGTGCCATTCGGTGGGATGCCCCGCAGCACGGTCCGGCCGGACCTGGCGAGCATTTCAGCGATCATATGAACCTCGCGCCGATGGAGTGCCCGGGAACGATGGAACCCGGGGTGAGCTGGGACAATGGCGACGGGCCTGACTCGGGCCCCGGTGCAGGGCCGCTGGCGTCCGGCCTGAGGTTCCCGGCCGCCGCGGGGACCAGCGGCCGAACCGCCTGCGCCCGCGAGCCGGCGTCGGCCCCGGTGGCGAGTTCATGCCACATGGCCAGCACGCCGTCGGCCAGGCCCGTGCGCGAGCGCCAGCCGAGCAGCCGGTCGGCCTTGCCGCAGTCGAGCCATACGTGCGGCCGGTCATGTCGGCGGGCAGGCAGCCGCGCGATGAGCAGGTCGCGGCCCACGACGGCCCGGACGATCTCGATCAGCTCGGCCAGTGACGTGCCGCGGCCCGACCCGACGTTGAGGATCAGCGGCTCGCGGTCCCCGATGCCACGGCCACGCCGAATCGCCTCATAGAGCAGGCACAGGCAGCGGGTGACGTCGTCCACGTACACGTAGTCGCGGGTATGCTCCGGATCACCGATCATCTGGACCATGCCGCGCTGCGCAGCCGACCGCAGCCAGGCCGCGAGGACGCCCTGGCCCTTGCCGGCCCGCTGGCCGGGTCCGTACACGTTGGACAGGCGCAAGATCACGCCCGGGACGGAGCCGGCCCGCTCGGCGAGCTCGGCTTCCAGGGCGATCTTCGCCGCCGCGTACAGGCTCGTCGCCCGCGTGGGCGAGTCCTCGGTATACGGGGGCGGCGCCGACGAGTCATAGACCGTGCCGCCCGAGCTGGTCAGGACCACTGTGGGCGGCGAGTCGAAGCGGGCCAGGCCGCGCAGCAGCGCGGCGAACCTGGTGTGGTCGGCCGCCGCCCATTCGGGATGAGACTCACCGAGCGCGGGGGTGATGCTGCTCGCGAGGTAGAAGATCACACCGGCGCCGCGCACCGGGCGCGCGAGGTTCGCCCCGCGGGAGAACCTGCGCCCTCTGGCGTAGGTCTCGACCTGGACATGCATTGCCGACAGGGCGGAGGTCAGCCGCTGGCCGATGAACCCGTCGGCGCCGACCACCACCGCGTTCGGTGCGGCAGGTTCTGGGCGCACGGCCTGCTCACCGCCTTTCGAGGTCGCGGAGGCTAGCTGCTAAGTGACCGTAGGTCCTGGCGGTCGAGTCCGGCTCCAAGCCCGGTCGAGCGTGCGCTGATGCGGTCGGCCAGGCGGGGGAGCAGCCGCAGCGCGTTGTCACGGTTGATCATCCGGTGCGTCCGGGCGTCCACGCCAGGCGCCTGGTCGAGGCCGCGGGTGCACTCCCTGACGGCATCGCCTGGCGCCGCGCACCAGTCCGTGCCGAACAGGATGTGATCCGGGGAGGTCACGGCGAGCAGGCTGGGCAGGGCGGCCGGCGAGGCCAGCGCCAGGTCGTAGTAGAAGCGCCGCAGCGCCCGTTCCAGCGCTCCCCGGTCGAGCCCGTAGAACGCGCGGCCGAGGACGTCGACGCGCGAAGCGGCGTAGGGCAGGAACCCGCCGGCGTGCGCCAGCACGAAGCTGATGCGCGGGTAACGGTCCAGGGCGCCCGATGTGATCAGCCTGATCGCGCCGCGGGTGGTATCGAGGAGGAAGTCGGCAAGCACCGGCGGGACCGCGCTGATGCCTCCGCCGGGCAGCGTGAGCGGGTGAACCAGGACGACGGCGCTGCGCCGATCGAGTTCCGCGAGCGCGGGATCGAACAGCGGGTCGCCGAGGTAGGCCTCGCCCGAGTGGGGTATGAGCACTACCCCGTCCGCGCCGAGCACATCGAATACGTATCCGATGTGATCGAGCGCCGCGTCGATGTACGGCAGCGGCAGCGCGGCGAGCAGGCCGAACCTGTCCGGGTGGTCGCGCGCCAGCTCGGCGACGGCATCGTTGGCGGTTCGGGTGAACCGGGTGGCCTGTGCCGCGCTCTCGAAGAAGTCGCCGGGGACCGGGTTGGACAAGATGCCTGCCTCGATCCCGTTATCCGCCATCACCTGCCAGGTTTCGTCGAGCGTCCACGGGAGTACGAATCCCGCGCCGCGCTCCCGCATGAGTTCGGCAATCCGCGGGACTATGGCATGGCAGTGGACATCGATCCGGTGCGCATGGCCGGGGTCGCTAGCTTTCACGGAAGGCTCCTGCGAGAGGCCGGACAGTTCCTGCGGTTCCGTCGACGGTCACCACTTGGTCGTCTTCGAGCACGCTCGTCGCCGTGCCTGCCGCGACGACGGCCGGCACGCCGTACTCCCTGGCGATGATCGCCGGATGGGACAGCAGGCCTCCCCGGTCAGCCACCAGGGCGCCGATGCTAGGGAAAAGGACAGCCCACTGCGCCGTGGTCTCTGGGCAGACCAGCACGTCGCCTCGGCGGATCTTGCCGAATTCAGCGACGTCCCTGATGATCCGCACCGGCCCGGTGTAACGCCCCGCTGACGCGGCCGTGCCCCGCACCACCGCGTCCCCGCTGGCATGCGAAGCCGGCTTGCCCCCCCACAGTCGCGCTACCCACAGCGAGGTCTGCACCACGGCACGCGCCGGCCGGGAAAGCGACCGGAGGTCTTCCTCGGTGATCGGAGGGCCGGCGGGTGGGGTTCCGTAGGATGGCGGGCCTGGCCGGGAGCTCGCCCAGGCGTGCTCGGCCCTGCGGCGCTGGACTACGGCCGCCTGGCTGGCCTGGGTCCGCAGCGCCGCAAGCGCCTCGTCCGCCTGGAGGAAGAGGACATCTTCCTGGCAGGCCAGCTGGCCGCGCGCGGCCAGTCGCCGGCCCGCCTCCAGCACGGCGTAGCGCAGCAGCGCCCATGCGGAGACGGCGTAGAACACCTTCTCGTCGCGCACGCCGGTACCCGCGTCGTTCGCCGCCAGCACCGCACGGAACCTGTCACGCTGATCGGCGCGGCAGGTGCTGAGTACGGCCTGGGCCTCCGACCCGACGGCGGAGACCCGACGGTCCAGCGCGGCCTGCTCGGCCGCCAGGTCGAATGGCCGAGCGAGCTGCGCACGCACCAGGCTCAGCAGGACCAGCGGCTGCTCGGCGAGCGTGGGCTGGGTCAGGTCGAACCCGCCGGTGCGGTGAGCATAGGCATGACGGTAGCTGGCGAACGCGTCGGCGAACTCCCGGTCGATGTCGGCCAGGCGGCCGGCGGTGCCAGAATCGGCGCTCTCAAGTGCCTCGCGCACGGCCGGCCGCCGCGCCGCCATCTTGGCCAGGTCAGCGAGCGCCACGATCGCCGCCATATGGTCGCCCCGCAGCCCGCCCCGCAGCCGGATCGCCTCCCCGGGTGACCAGCCAAGCAGTTCCTGGCACGCCAGGCCGAGGCGGCCGAACATGAACGAGCTCGCGCCGGTGAGCCGGAAGTAGACGGCATGCAGGTCGGCAAAGACCACGGTCAGCGCGCGGAAATGGGCCGCGAGCCGCTCGTCGGACAAGGCGGTCAGGTCGAGGTCGCGCAGCTCGGCTATCCGCCCGGCGAACGAGGGCTTCCACTCGGCCTGCCAGCGGTGAACGAGAAGTTCCGGCTCGCGCGCCGCGACGGCCTTGCTGATCCGCTCGGCGCGGGCGGCCAGATCGCCGTCTTCGCCCGCATCTCCCATGTTCAGGTAGACCCGGCCGCCGATCTCCCGCACCTTCGGCGGGCGCAGGATGCTGAACGTGAACATCTCCCCGAGATGCTGGGCGAGCACTGGCAGGTACACCGATTGCTGCATGGGCGTCCATGGCCGGTCTGAGCCTGGCCCGAGTGCCCAAAAACCCGGCGGCACGTCAATCCTCGGTGGCGCCGCCATAAGCGGAACGCGAGGCAGCGCCGTCACCGGGCGGGCCTGAATGAGCCACAGGACCTGGCCCGCGATCGCCCACTCGACATCTTGCGGCGCGCCGAAATGCGCCGCCACCCGCTCGGTCAGCTTGGCAATCTCGCGCACCTGCGCCTCGTTGAGCGCGTTCTGCGCTCCCGATTCCAGCTCCACCCCGTCGCCTCGCGCTACCCACTCCTCCGCGGTGAGCTGGCCGGCCATGAGCCGGTCGCCGAGCCCTTTGACGGCACTGACCCGCCTCTCAGCGGGGTCTGCCGTCACCGGGTTGACGCTGAAGGCGGCCCCGGCCGCTGCCGCGGCGACCATGCGCTGCACGAGCACGCCGATCGGGCGGGCCGGTGGGCCGCCCTGCCGGTAGGCGGCGACTCGCTCGGAGCGGCCAGACGCCCAGCACCGCCGCACGGCGTCAATCAGCGCCTCCAGTCCCTCGACGTTCAGGACGGACTCGTACATGCCGGCGAACGACGCGCGGGTGCCGTCTTCGTCGGCAGCGGACGAGCGCACGGCGACCGGCCCGGTCCCGAGCTCGCCAAGCGCCTCCCGCAGCTCGGCGATCAGCTCGGGTGGAAGCGGCGCGGGCGCGGCGCGCTCCGCGCCGCGCCCGCCGGGGTCGCCGGGTGGCCGGACGGCGTCGTGATGAGCGGCCGCCGCGATGGTGAATCCCGCCGGCACCGGGAATCCGGCGTGCAGGAGCTC
>DATNIU010000053.1:0-27273 GCA_035604275.1 Streptosporangiaceae bacterium
CCGCCGGCGCGGTGGCAGGCGGACCGGTCATCGGCCCGTCCGCCGCCACGCCCGGGCCGCTCGTCATCCCGGCCGCCGCGCCGGGGCCCGCCACGCCAGCCGCCGTCAAGCCCCCGCCCCGATCGCCCGGTCTCGCTCGGAGTACCTGACGCCGCCGAGTATCTCCGAGACCTGATCGGCGTAGCGGCGCACGGCCCGGCCGAGCTCCTTCACCCGCCAGGTCGGCAGGTCCCCCTTGATCCCGGTGATGCTCACGGCCCCCGCGCAGGCGCCGTCGTGGCCGAAGAAGGCCGCGCCGACGCAGAAGATCCCCTCGGCATCCTCCTCGTCGTCCACGGCGAAGCCGTTGCCGCGGGCCAGATCCAGGTTCGCAAGCAGCGAGTCGATATCGGTGATGGTGTGAGCGGTCCTGGCCTTCAGCCCGGTCTGCTCGCACATCGCCCGCACCTGCGCGTCGGTCATCGTCGCCAGCATCGCCTTGCCGGCGGCCGAGGCGTAGGGGATCTCGCGCTGGCCGAGCGGCGTGTAGAACCTGACGCTGCCCGGTCCGTCCACCCGCTCGATGAAGACCGGGTAGCCGTCGTCGCAGATGGCGACCCGTGAAGTCATCTTGGTCATGCTCGCGAGCTCCGAGAGCAGCGGGCGGCACAGGTCGCCGAGCGGAAGCTGCCCGCGCGCGATGTCGCCGAGCCTGATCAGCGCGGTCCCCAGGGTGTATCTCGGTCCCGGCCTGGCGTCCCTGAGCAGTCCGTGCGCGCCAAGCGTGCGGGCCAGCGCCAGCGTCGTGCTCTTGGACGCGCCCAGCGCCCTGGCCAGATCGCTGAGCGTCTGACCCGCGGACGGGCCCTCGGCCACGATCTCCATCAGCCGCATGGCCCGGGCCACGCTGCGGACGGTGTAACGGCTGGCGTTCTCGCCGCCGCCGCCGCTCCCAGGCTGAAGCCAGGCGCCGGCGACCTCGCTGCTGCTGTCGTGCGGTTCCACCCTGACACCTCCGCGTCCGCCCGTGAGTTCGGCGTTGCCGAACGCTATGTATGAAACTGGTAACAAAACTTGACAGAGCTAACAATGCAGAGTTTTGTTACCTGGGTGATTCTACATCACACAACGGCGTTCGGTACTACAGAACGACGACAGCGCAGTGTTGCCAGGGCCGACGCAGCCAGGCAGCGGGTTCTCGGCTGGCTGGCGACCGGGACTATCCAGGGTGCCAGAGCCGCGCCGGTGGCGGAAGCCGCTGGCGAAGACGAACCAGGCCTGGCCGGGCCCGGCCAGGCCGGCTCGTCCCCGCACCGCCGGGCTGACTCGGGCCAGCGCCGTCCCGCTGGCCTGGTGCTGACCGGTCCGGCCGCGGTCGCCTGGGCAAGCGGCGGGATGGCGCCGCCGGTCGACCGGACCGCCGCCGTGGATCTGGTCTGGGCGGTGATCTCCCCGGCCGGGTCCGGGCTGATCACGACCGGCGTCGAGGCCGACCGGATCCGCGCCGAGTACGACCCCGGCCTGCACGGCTTCGGCGAGCTGGCCGAGGTGGCCTGGTACCGGCCGGAGGACTTCGTCTCGGCGGCGCAGGCACTGGCTGGCGCCCCGGCCGCGATGCTGGCATCGGACGGGCATCCGGCGTTCGGGATCGACGCCTCCGAGGACCTGATCGCGCTTCGGCTCGCGCTCTCGCCCGCCGAGGCCGACGACCTCGCCGAGCTCGGCGCCGACGCCGCGCACGCGCTCCAGGCGGGCCTGGCGCAGTGGCGCCCAGGCGAACGTGACCTGGACATCCAGGCGCGGTGCGCGGCATACCTTGAGGCATCCGGGGCCGACGCCCCGGTGCTGATCGTGGGCGGCGACGACCGGCTTGAGCGGTACCGCCATCCGATGGCGGTCGGAGCGCGGGTCAGCAGGCTGGCGATGGGCGTGGTGGTCGCCAGGCGGGCGGGGCTGCACGCGGCGGCGACCCGCTTCGCCGCGTCGGCGCCGGCCGACACTGGTTACGCCGCGCTCCGGCGCAAGGTCCTGGCCGTCGAGGACGCGGTGCTGAGCGCGTGCACGCCAGGCACGACGTACGGAGCGGTGCTTGACGCGCTCGACACCGCATATGCTGCGGTCGGCAGCAAACACGGATGGACTGGTCATTATCAGGGCGGACCCATCGGATTCGCCCAGCGAGAGTTCGAGATCGCGCCCGGCCAGGCCGGGTCCCGGTGGTACGGCCAGCCGGTCGCGGCCGGCCACGCGATCGCCTGGAACCCGAGCCTGCCGGGCGGCGCCAAATCCGAGGACACCTACCTGGTGACGGCCGACGGGCGGCTCGATCGCGTCACGGCCGCGCCCGGCTGGCCCACCGAGGCCCACGATGGCCGGCAGCCGCCGCGCCCGGCAGTACTGGAGGTCGGCACGTGACCAGCATGATCAAGAGCGAACTCGCGATCGCGATGCCAGGCGACACCGACGTGCTGGCCCACGGGATCGCCGGCGAGCCGGTGACCGGCGCCGGCGTGCTCGCGCAGCGCGGCGTGACGGCGGAGCCGCCCGCGCCGGCCAGCCAGGCCAGGTTCGCCGACGGCGCCCACTACCGGATCGAGATACCCAGCGTCGAAGGGCCGGCCGTGCTCAGGGCGGTCGTCGCCGAGGCGGCCGCCCGCGGCGTCACGGTCAACCGGGTCTCCCAGGGCAGCGGGGCGATGCTGCTGTCCCGCGCCGAGCTGGCCGAGATGGCCAGGATCGGCGCCGACGCCGGCCTGGAGGTCTCGCTCTTCGTCGGGCCGCGGCAGGAGTGGGACATCGGCCGGGCGGCGCACTCGGCCGACGGCCAGGTGCTGGCCGGCCGGATCCGCGGCACCAGGCAGCTCCGCTACGCGGTCGACGACATCGTCAGGGCGGCCGAGCAGGGCATCAGGGGCTTCCTGATCGCCGACGCAGGGCTGCTCAGGCTGGTGTCCCAGATGCAGGCCGCCGGCCAGCTGCCCGCGTCGACCGTCTGGAAGGTGTCGGCGGTGCTCGCCCCGTCGAATCCGCTGAGCTTCCAGCTGCTCGAGCATCTCGGCGGATCGACGATCAACGTGCCCTCCGACCTCACGCTCGGGCAGCTAGCCGAGATGCGCGCGGCGAGCCCGCTCCCGATCGACCTGTACGTGGAGGCTCCCGACGCGATGGGCGGCGTCGTCCGCGGTCACGAGGCCGCCGACCTGATCGCCGTCGCGGCGCCGATGTACGTCAAGTTCGGCCTGCGGAACTCGCGGCTGCTCTACCCGAGCGGGCTGCACCTGGTCGACGACGCGATAGCGATCGCGAGAGAGAAGGTACACCGGGCCTCCGTCGCCCTGGAGTGGATCGGCCGCAGCGGCCTCGAGCTGAACCAGTCCGGGCCCGGCGCCAAGGGGCTCGGGGTGCCGGAGCCGCCGCCATGACGTCCGGCGCGAGCGGGCAGCCGCCGGCCGGGCGGCCAGGCGGCCGTGCCCAGCTGCGCAGCCGGGCCTGGCTGGCCGGCGACGACGAGGTCGCCGTCCTGCACCGGGTGGCGCTCAACAGCGCCGGCGTCCGCGTCGACCGGGCTGCGGCCCGGCCGGTGATCGGCATCGCCAACTCGGCCAGCGAGCTGAACCCGTGCAACCTGCCGCTGCGTGACCTGGTCGGCCCGGTCCGCCGCGGCATCGAGGCCGGGGGCGGCGCCGGGGTCGAGTTCCCTAGCATCTCGCTCGGCGAGGACCTGATGAAGCCGAGCGCCATGCTCTACCGGAATCTGCTGGCCATCGAGATCGAGGAGATGATCCGGGCCAACCCGCTGGACGGGCTGGTGATCCTGGCCAACTGCGACAAGAGCGTCCCCGGCGCGCTGATGGGAGCGATCAGCGCCAACATTCCCACGGTGCTCGTCACCGGCGGCGCCAGGCCGGTCGCCAGCTTCCGCGGCGAGCGGATCGGGAGCGGGACCGCGCTGTGGCGGCTGTGGGACCAGCGCCGGGCCGGACGGCTGGACGACGCCGGCTGGCACGAGCTTGAGCGGTGCCTGAGCTGCGGGCTCGGCGCCTGCAACACGATGGGCACCGCGTCCACGATGGCCGTGCTCGGCGAGGTGCTCGGCCTGATGGTGCCGGGATCGGCCTCGATCCCGGCCGGAGACCCCCGCTCCGCGCAGGCCGCGCACCAGGCCGGGGAACTCGCCGTCGCGGCGGTCCTGGCTGGAGTGCCGCCCGTTGCCGCGCCGGGCGCTGGCCCGGTGGCCGCCCAGCCCGATCTGCGCCCGCAGGCGATCCTGACCCCCGGAGCGTTCCGCAACGCCGTCGTGGCCCTGCACGCGATCGGCGGCTCGACCAACGCCGTGATCCACCTCGCCGCGCTGGCCGGCCGGACCGGGGTTCCTTTCCCGATCGACGACATCGCCCGGCTGGGCGCTGACGTGCCGGTTCTCGCCGATATCGAGCCGTCAGGCGCTGGCCTGATGCCCGATTTCGACGCCGCCGGAGGCGTGCCGTCGCTGCTGCGCGAGCTGTCAGCCCTGCTT
The DNA here is from genome assembly GCA_035604275.1 of Streptosporangiaceae bacterium. Classification (GTDB taxonomy): domain Bacteria; phylum Actinomycetota; class Actinomycetes; order Streptosporangiales; family Streptosporangiaceae; genus Chersky-822. Next base: position 4,496 of record DATNIU010000053.1, read on the forward strand.
GACCTGAACGCGCCGACGGTCAGCGGCCAGACCATCGGCCAGATCGCGGCCGCCGCCGGGCCGGTGACCGGGGCGATCAGGCCGGCCACCGCGCCGCTGCGCGCCGGAGGCGCGTTCGGTGTCGTGCGCGGCTCCCTGGCGCCAGACGGCGCGATCATCAAGACGTCGGCGGCCACGCCGGGGCTCATCCGGCACCGCGGTCCGGCCGTGGTCTTCCGCGGCTACCAGGACATGCTCGCCAGGATCGACGACCCCGGGCTGGCGGTCACCGCCGACAGCGTGCTCGTGCTCGCCGGATGCGGGCCAGTCGGCGTCCCGGGGATGCCCGAATGGGGCATGATCCCGATCCCGGCGAGGCTCGTCCGGGCGGGCGTGACCGACATGGTCAGGGTGACCGATGCCCGGATGAGCGGCACCAGCTTCGGCACGGTGGTGCTGCACGTGGCGCCCGAGGCGGCAGTGGGCGGCCCGCTCGGCCTGGTCAGGGACGGCGACCTGATCTCGGTCGACGTCCTGGCCGGCTCGCTGGAGCTTGAGGTGCGCCAGAGCGAGCTCGACGAGCGCCGCGCCGCCCTGGCGCCGCGACCGCCGGCGCACCTGCGCGGCTGGCCCGCGCTGTACGCCAGCCACGTGCTCCAGGCGCCGGACGGGTGCGACCTGGACTTCCTCCGGGCACCCGACCCGGCACACCGGACGTTCGTCGAACCAGTAGTGGGGCGCTCATGAGACCGGCCCACCATAGAAAGGAGAGAGCCGTGAGGCGATGGAAGATGGCGGCAGCCGCGGCGGTCGTGGCACTGCTTGCCGCCGGCTGTAGCAGCGGTAGCAGCAGTTCGGGCGGCGGCGGCGCCGCGGCCCCGGTGACGATCACGATCTGGCACAACTACGGCACCGAGCAGAACGCTACGGCGCTGAACAACCTGGCCAAGGCCTTCGAGAAGCTGCACCCGAACATCACGGTGAAGGTGGTCAGCCAGGACGCCAGCAACTATTTCGCGCAGCTCCAGGCCGCCGCGATCTCCAAGAACGGCCCCGATCTCGCGGTGATGTGGACCGGCCTGTTCACGCTTCAGTACAAGAGCTTCCTGACGAACCTGAAGGGCGAGATCCCGGCGGCGGACCTGGCCAGGATCGACCCGAACGCGCTGAAGTGGACCTCAGACGGCTTCAACGCGAGCAACGGCCCGTACGTGGTCCCGCTGGAGAACCAGTTCTACATCGGCTTCTACAACAAGGCCGACTTCGCCAAGGCGCACATCGCCGCGGTGCCGACCGACTGGTCCCAGCTGTACGCCGCGTGCGCCAAGCTGAAGAAGGCCGGGTACACGCCGATGGTCTACGGCAACGGCGGCCAGCCGCTCGGCGCCACCTTCTACCCGTGGTACGACATGAGCTACATGATGATCGGCGCTTACCCGGTGGCCAAATGGCAGGGCCTGTACAGCGGGCAGATCCCGTGGACCTCGCCGGCCATCAAGGCCCAGCTGACCAACTGGACCAGGCTGCACAGCTCGGGCTGCACCAACGCCGACGTCGTCACCAACACCAACAACCTCGGCCAGTTCGAGTCCGGCAAGGCCGCGATGATGGTGGACGGCACCTGGGACACCCAGAAGTTCACCAACGCCCTGCACGGCAACGTGGCCGCCTTCGCCCCGCCGTTCTCTGTCGCCCCGATCAAGGGCGTCGTCGACTTCGCCGGTGACGGCATCTCCCAGATGACCTACTCACAGCACCCGACCCAGGACGCGCAGTTCCTCGAGTTCATGACCACGCCGCAGGCCGCGAAGATCGTCAACGCCGCCGGGCTGATTCCGGCGATCGTCGGCACATCGACGAGCAATCCGGTAAACCAGCAGATGCTGGACCTGGTCAGCCAGGCTCATCTCACCGTGTACCCGATGCTGGACAACGTGGTGCAGGGCAACGTCGTCAGCACCGGCCAGAAGTTCCTGCCCTCCGTGCTCGGCGGCAGGGAGTCGGTTCAGGCGGCGCTGCAGGCACTTCAGACCACGCTGAGCCAGCTTCCGGCCAGCCAGCGCGGCAACACGTTCCCCTGACCCGCTTCCGCTAACCAAGGCGTGAGCTCCGGCGGCGGCCCGCCGCCGGAGCTCGCTATCACCCTCAGGAGAGAAGTCCGTGAGCTTCGCCGACGCCGGGCTCGACCAGGCCGCCGGCTCTGACGTGGCCCGGCGCCGGGCCAGGCGGGCCAGCGGGACCAACCGGGCCAGGCCGGCCGGCCGGTCCCCGCTGACCAGGCGGCGCAGGCGGGCCGGCCTGCTGCTGTCACTGCCGGCCGTCGCGCTGGTCGTCGCCCTGCTCGGGGTGCCGATCGGGCAGGCCGTCTACTACTCGATGACCATCTGGAACGGCATCACAGCCACCTGGATCGGGCCGAGCGCCTACAAGGCCACCTTCACCGACCCGATCTTCTGGCGGGTGCTCGAGAACAACGGGCTGCTGCTGCTGGCCGTGCCGGTCGCGATCGGGATCCCGCTCGCGATCGCGGCGCTGCTGCACTCCCATGTCCGCGGCTGGCGGTTCTTCCGGTCCGTCTACTTCCTGCCGACCGCGATCTCCTGGGTCGTGATCGGCATGTTCGCCCTGCGGTTCTTCTCGGCCACCGGGGTGCTGAACCAGCTGCTCGCCAAGGTCGGGCTCGGCGCCTCGGCCACCGACATGCTGGCGGGCGAGCACAGCGCGCTGGCCGCGCTTGCCATCACGTTCATCTGGTCGATGCTCGGCACCAACACCATCATCTTCCTGACCGGCATGGCCACCCTGGACCCGACGCTGATCGAGGCGGCCCGGGTGGACGGGCTCACCGGACGGCAGATCTTCTTCCGGGTCACCCTGCCGCTGCTGACCAGGTTCGTCCAGTTCGCCTTCGTGATCACTGTGATCAGCGCGTTCTCCGCGCTGTTCAGCCTGATCTTCGTGATGACCGGCGGCGGCCCTGGATTCGGCACCACGACGCTGGAGTTCTTCGTCTACCAGACCGGCTTCCAGCAGGTCCAGTTCGGCACCGGCGCGCTGTACGGGATCATCCTCTTCGTGATCATGGCGGTCGTCGGCCTGGTCCAGCTCCGGCTGATCAAGCCGGACGACGGGGAGGGCTGGTAAGCCATGACCGCAGCGCCTGCCGCACCCGCCGGCCCGGCCTCAGCGGCCAGGCCCGGCGGGGCGACGCCACCCGGTCACGGCTGGGCGGCATCGAGGCTGCGGAAGAAGATGTCCACGTGGGTTTTGTTCACCCTGATGGTCATTGTCGCGATCGTGATGCTGTACCCGTTCTGGTACCTGGTGGACAACGCGTTCCGCAGTCCCGGCCAGTTCGACCGGCAGAGCGGGCACGCGCTCAGCGGCTGGAAGGAGCTCTTCGCGAACCTGCCGGTCGGCAGCCAGCTGATCAACTCGACGCTGGTCTGCGTCGCCGCGATCGCGATCATCCTGGTGGTCTCCACCACGGCGGGCTTCGCTTTCGCCAAGCTGCGGTACCGGGGCAGCGGCACGGTGTTCCTGCTCGTGGTCTCCGCGCTGATGGTGCCGCTGCAGTCGATCATCATCCCGGAGTACGTCAACCTCGCGAAGATCGGCCTGACGAACTCCTACGCCGGAGCGGTGCTCGTCTACGCCGCCCTGGGAACGCCGTTCGCGACCTTCCTGATGGCCACGTACTACCGGGGCATCTCCGACGAGCTGATCGAGGCCGCGGTGATCGACGGACTCGGCTACGAGCGGACGTTCCTCCAGATCGCGCTGCCGCTGTCGCTCCCGGCGATCGCGACCGTCACCGTGCTTCAGTTCATCCAGATCTGGGATGACCTGCTGGTCGGGCTGCTCTTCCTGCCGGCCAGCCAGCGGACGATCACGGCCGGGCTCGCGACGCTGTCGGCCGGGCGCACGACGAGCATTCCCGCGCTGATGGCCGGGTCCCTGATCAGCGCCCTGCCGGCGATCGGCGTCTACCTGATCTTCCAGCGGCACCTGGTCAAGGGCCTGACCCTGGGGATGGGCAAATGAGGGCTAAGGAGGCGGGCTAGTGTCCCGGATCGTGCTCGACTCGGTCACCAAGCAGTTTCCCGACGGGACGACTGCGGTTCAGTCGCTGGACCTGGAGGTCGGCGACGGCGAGCTGCTCGTGCTCGTCGGGCCATCCGGGTGCGGCAAGACCACGGCGCTGCGGATGGTCGCCGGCCTTGAGGAGGTGACGTCCGGGTCCATCTACATCGACGACCGGCCGGTCAACGACGTGGAGCCGAGGCACAGGGACATCGCGATGGTGTTCCAGAGCTACGCGCTCTACCCGCACCTGTCGGTCTACGACAACATGGCGTTCAGCCTGAAGTACCGCAAGGTCGCCAAGAGCGAGATCAGGCAGCGGGTCGCGGAGGCCGCCCGGATCCTGGAGCTCGAGCCCTACCTGGCGCGCAAGCCACGGCAGCTCTCCGGCGGCCAGCGGCAGCGGGTGGCGATGGGCCGCGCCATCGTCAGGCAGCCGCGTGCCTTCCTGATGGACGAGCCGCTGTCCAACCTCGACGCCAAGCTGCGGGTGCAGATGCGGGCCGAGATCGCCCAGCTCCAGCGGTCGCTCGGAACCACGACGATCTACGTCACCCACGACCAGACCGAGGCGATGACCCTGGGCACCAGGGTCGCGGTGATCTCCGGCGGCGTGCTCAAGCAGGCTGCCGCGCCGCAGGAGCTGTACCGCAGGCCCGCCAACCTGTTCGTGGCCGGCTTCATCGGCTCTCCGCCGATGAACCTGGTCGACGCCGCGATCGAGCGCGGCGACGGCGGTCTCACCGTCGTCTTCGGCCCGCACCGGCTGGGAGTGCCCGCTGCCGTGATCGCCGAGCACCCGGCGCTCGAGCGGCACATCGGCGGCCAGATCGTCCTCGGCGTCCGGCCCGAGAACCTGCATGACGCCGCCCTGGTGCATGACAGCGATCCGGCGGCGATCATCGAGCTGCCGGTCAGGCTGCGCGAGGAACTCGGCTCCGAGGTGCACATCCACGGCGCGATCGGGACGGCCGCGCACGTCAGCGGATCGGAGTCGGACGACGTTCACTCGCTGGCGACCATGGTGGCCAGAATGGATCCGCGTACCGCGATCAGGGAGGGCCAGACCGCGCGGGTCCAGGTGGACACCACCGCGCTGCACTTCTTCGACCGCGCCACCGGCGAGTCGATCCGCCGCTAGACCCACATCGATACGCCGCCAGACCCAAATCGGTACGCCAGCAGACCCACATAGCACGGTTTTCAGTGATGTTAACACCTGTTTTATCCTATTATGTGCGACGCGAATCCGTGCTATGTCATCTGCCAGGCCTCGCTGAGCCGGGTATCCGCGGGTTTGGCGGCCCGCGGATACCCGGCTCCGGTGTCTAGCCTCGCCTCCTCCTGGCTAGTCCTCGGCCGGTCCGCCGGCGTCGACGGTCACCAGCTCGTGGTGATGGTGGTGATGATGTTCCGGCACAGGCTCGCCGGGTATGTCGCCGAAGTCAGGCTCGGCCTCCGGCTCTTCCATCGGGTAGGCCACCTCGCCGTGCACCCTGATGTCGCCCGCCACCAGCTCTGGCTCGGACATCCGCAGCTTCATGAAGAGCCCGATGCCGCGCAGGATCAGGAAGGTCACCAGCCCGTCCCAGACGATGACGGTCAGCGCCGCGCCGGCCTGGATCAGCAGCTGCTTCGGGTGGCCGTAGAACAGCCCGGCGGTGGTCACGTTCGGGTTCTTCCCGACCCCCAGGTAGACGATCATCTTCGGATCGGCGAGCAGGCCGACCAGGAGGCCGCCGATCAGGCCGGCGAACCCGTGGGTGTAGACCACGCCGAGCGCGTCGTCGACCTTCCTGAACGGCCAGACCTTCTTGGGCAGGTAGGCGAACAGCACCCAGACCACGGCGGAGTCGACCAGGCCGATGATGATCGCCCCGACGCCGTTGACGTAGCCCGCGGCCGGCGTGATGCCGACCAGGCCGCAGATCATCCCGTTGACGCCGCCGAGGAAGGTCGGCTTGCGATCCTTGCCCCAGGCCATGTCCATGACGATCCAGGTCATCATCGCGACCGCGGTGGCGAGGTTCGTGTTGATCACCGCGGCAGCGGCGTCCGCGCCGGCGAAGTACGGGTCGCCGCCGTTGAACCCGTTCCAGCCCAGCCACAGGATTCCGGCGCCGACCGCCACCAGGGGCAGGTTGTTCGGCAGGGCCTTCTCGCGGTCGCGCTGGAGCCGCGGGCCCACCACGGCGGCGGCCACGAACCCGGAGACGCCCGCTGCCAGGTGGATCACGTAGCCGCCGCTGAAGTCGAGCGCTCCCTGGCCGGCCCAGAAGCCGCCACCCCAGAGCAGGAACGCGTTCACCGCGTAGGCGAACGTGATCCAGAGCGGGACGAACAGCAGCCAGACCTTGAACCTGATCCGGCCGATGACGCTGCCGATAAAGAGGATCGGGGTGATCGCCGCGAACACGAACTGGAAGTAGACCAGCGAGCTTTCCGGGAACCTGAACTTGGGCATCAGCCCGTTGAGCAGCGGAATGCTCGCCTGGCCCTGCTCGCCCGCCTGCCCGACCACCGGCCCGGGCTTGCCGACGAAGGTGTGCAGCCAGGGCGCTCCGAAGCCCATCTTGAATGCCCAGAGAACCCAGACGATCAGGGTCAGCGCGAACGCGCTGAAGACCATCATCATCGTGTTGACGGCCCACTTGCGCTGGACTATGCCGCCGTAGAGCACCGCCAGCGCGGGGATGCTCATCAGTCCGACGAGAGTGGCAGCGGTGAGCTGCCAGGAGTTGTCGCCGGCATTCAGCCAGGTCGGATAGGGAACCACGCTTCGCCTCCCGAGCGTGCAGCGAAGGGTGTGCCGGGGAGCCAGGCAGCGCTGACCAGCACCGACCCAGCCACCCCTTCGGTGTTGGTCAGTACGGTCCATGTTTCCCACGCCCGCGTTTCAGGGGCGTTTCCCAGCCGTTACGGCACGGCTAAAGACCGGTTTGCCCGGTACCGGCCCCGCACCGCGCCGGGCGCCAGGCCTGCGCGGCGCACCGGGTGCCGGCGTCCGGCCGCCCGTCAGGCGACGTTGGGGCTGGCGGCGACCGGGCCAGGCGGCGGCTGCGCGCCACCGTCCTGCTCGCCGTCCAGGCCCACGGACTGCCGGACCCAGGCGCCGATCCGGTCGAGCAGAGCCGGGCGGGCACCGCGTTCGGCGTGGCCGAACCCGGGCACGATCCACAGTTCCTTCGGCTCGCGGGCCGCGTCGTACAGCCGCTGTGCGTGGTCGACGGGGAAGAACTCGTCCTTGTCCCCGTGCACGATCAGCAGCGGCACCGGCGCGATCCTGGCGGCGGCGTCGGCGGGCGGCAGCGGCTCAGGGTCCCACTTGCCGGTGCTGATCCTGGTCTTCAGGCGCGTCCTGGCCACCAGGCGGCCCGCTCGGCTCTCGACCGCCAGGTGCACCAGCCGCATCGCCCGCGTGCCTCGGTAGTACCACTGACCTGGACTGCTGATCGAGACGACCGCGTCCACGCCGCCGATCAGCGCCGCATGCCGCAGCACGATTGAGCCGCCCATCGAGAACCCGACGGAGGCCACCCTGGAGTAGCCGAGCTCCCTGGCATAACCGACAGCGACGTCGACGTCCCTGATCTCCTTGTCGCCCACCGTCGACACCCCGCCCGACCGGCCGTGCCCCCTGAAGTCGAAGGTGACCACGCCGCCGAACCGGTTCAGCCTGGTCGCGACTCCCCAGACCATCGGGCGCTGCCAGTTCTGGGTGAAGCCATGGGCCAGCACGATGGCCAGGTCCTGATCGCCGGGCAGGTGCGCGGCGTCGATCGGCACGCCGTCGGCGGTGACAATGGTCCTGGCGCTCGGCACTGGCTTGGTCATGCACCCATTGTGCGCGAGCAGCGCAAATGATGAGGCTCGGCGGTCGTAGCCGGCCTTGCGTCACGGCCCGGCCGCGGGGCCGGCCTCAGCCTTCACGGGCTGGCCACGGAGGCGAGCAGCTCGGAGCGGGCCTGGTCGACGGCGGCCAGGATCGCGCCGCGCAGCACCGGGCCCCCGGTGATGGCGGTCGGGACTATCGTCGGCCTGGCCGGGCAGATCCGGCCCACCTCGGCAGCCACCCGGTCGGCCAGCGTCACGCCGCCGGCCAGGCCAACCTCGCCGCCGAGCACGACCAGGCCGGGATCGAGCACCACCGAGACCGATGCCACCCCGGTCGCCACCCGGCAGGCCAGGTCGGCAAGGAACTCGTCGCCTTGCTGGTCCCCGCCGATGGCCGCCGCGACCGCCGCACGGACCGCGGCCGCCGCGGTCTGCTCGCGGAACCCGTAGCCTGCGGCGAGCGGCAGTACCGCCTGGGCGCCGACCAGCGACTGGAAGGCTCCGGTGGCCGGATGGGTGATGTCCTGCGGCAGCGGCACGCCGGGGACCGGCAGGTAGCCGATCTCGCCCGCGGCACCGCCGACACCCCGGTGCAGCCGCCCGCCGAGCATCGTCGCCAGCCCCAGGCCGACGCCGATCCAGATCAGCACGAAGTCATCGACGTCCCGCGCCGCGCCTGCGGCATGCTCGGCCATGGCGGCCAGGTTCACGTCGTTCTCGATCGTCACCCCTGCACCGAGGTCGGCACGCAGGGCGTCGAGCACGCCCTCGTGCCAGGCGGGCAGGTTGACCGCGAGCCGCAGGTCACCGGTGCGCGGATCGAGCACTCCAGGCGTGCCGATCACGAACGCGCGCAGCGCGGCCGGCGAGACGCCGGCGGCGGCGCAGACCCGCCAGACCGCGGCGTGAACCAGCTGCACCGGATCGCCGGCGCCGTTCGGGTCCACCGAGATCTCGGTGACGACCCGGCCGGTGACATCGGCGACGCCGGCGCTGACCTCGTTCTGCTCGACATGCAGCCCGACCACGTAGGCGCAGGACGGCACGACCGCGTAGAGCTCGGCGTTCGGCCCGCGGCCGCCCGCCTGCTGGCCGGCGACAGCCACCAGGCCCCGCTCTTCCAGCCTGGCCAGCAGCTGCGACGCCGTCACCTTGGACAGGCCGGTCCGCGCACCTAGCTGCGCCCGGGTCATCGGGCCTCCGGTGAGCAGCAGCTCAAGTGCCGCGCGGTCGTTCAGCACCCGCAGCAGGCTGGGCGTTCCCGGCCGTCGCTCCATGCCGCCCCCTTCGTGGCCGCGGGTCCCCCCAGGGCCTTAGCCAGCCGCCAGGCCTGGCGGCAAGCGGTCTTTGCATCTCAATCTGGCAACAGAGTCTATCTAATAGGAAAGTTTCCTGTTAGTTTCGGCGCAGATCGGAATACGGCCCGCCGCAGCCACGACACCACCGGGCACGAAGGGCCGGCCGGGGCGCCGCAAGCCCCCGGCCAGCCACCAGCCTAAAGGCGCCGGCCAGGCAACGGGCCAGCCGGAGGATCCGCCCGGAGGAGCGGCACTGAAAGACAGAGCAGGAAGGGTGATCGGGCAGTGAATATCACCAGACCGGCAGCGGCGATAGGCGCGGCCGTAGTGCTCGCCGGGGCCGCCGCTGGATGCGGCTCGGGCAGCAGCTCATCGTCGGCCTCGGCGGCGCCAGCCAAGCTTGTCGTGTGGCGGATGGGCGCCTCCGTCCCGTCACAGGTCACGTGGATGAACGGCGTCGTCGGGCAGTTCCACGCGAAGTTCCCCCAGTTCAAGAGCACCAAGGTGGTCGTGGACTGGATCCCGTGGGGCAACCGCACCACGGACTGGACCAACGCGCTGACCAGCGGCAAGGGCGGCCCGGACATCACCGAGCTCGGCAACACCGACACGCCGGGCGTCGCCGCCCAGGGTGCGCTCGCGAACGTGACCGCGCAGGTCAAGAGCTGGCCGAGCGGCGCCGACCTGATCGCTGGCAACCTGGCCAACGACACGATCGGCACGACCAGCTACGCCGTGCCGTGGTTCGGCGGCGTCCGCGGCATCTGGTACCGCAAGGACCAGTTCGCCAGGGCCGGCCTCACCTCGGCGCCGACCACCTGGGCTCAGCTGGTCAGCGACGCCAAGCTGCTGATGAAGAAGTACCCGGGCACGTACGGCCTCGGCGCGCCGAGCAACTACACCAACGCGATCGTCAGCTTCATCTGGGGCGCTGGCGGCCAGGTCGCCGTCAGCCAGGGCGGCAAGTGGGTGGCCGAGCTGAACAGCCCGCAGTCCGAGGCCGGCATCAGGTTCTATGCCGACCTGTACCTGACCGAGCATGTGTCGCCGGCCAAGTACATCGGCCAGACCGAGCTCGGCGCACCAGGAGCGACCTCGGGCGGCTCGGATGAGGACTTCGCCAAGGGAACGCTCGACATGTACATCGACGGCCCGTGGGCTCAGGCCTCGCTGACGCAGGTGAGCACGAAGTACAAGGCGGACTGGGCGTCGTTCCCGATTCCCAGCGAGAACGGGCCCAGCCCGGCGCCGGCCTTCGCCGGCGGGTCCGACCTGGGCGTCTGGGCGAGGAGCCAGAACAAGACGGCGGCGTGGGACCTGGTCACGGTGATGGACAGCCCGGCCAACGCCACCACGTTCGCCAACTCCCAGGGCTTCTTCCCCGAGTTCACCTCGCAGCTGTCCAGCGGCGTCTACACGTCGAGCCCGATCCTGGCCGGCTTCGCCAAGGCGGCGGGCTTTACCCAGATCTCACCGCTGAACAGCAAGAACTGGGGGGTCGCCGACGCCACGGACGCGATCATCCCGACCATGATGAAGGCGCTCATGCAGGGCGCCAACTTCGCCGCGACCGTGGACAAGGCGAACACCGAGCTGCAGAACGTGCTCAACACCGGCAGCGAGTAGCCTGTGCCGCTCGGCACGCGGGCCGGTGCCTTCGTCAGGAGGCACCGGCTCGCCCCCTACCTGCTGCTCGCGCCCGCGCTGGCCGGAATCGCCCTGGTCCTGCTTTGGCCGCTGGCCCAGGTGCTGATCTTCTCGTTCCAGAACTACGGCCTGCCCCAGATCACGGGCGCGGCGCCGACCCAGTGGGTCGGGCAGGCCAACTTCGCCGCCACCCTCGCCGATCCCGAGTTCTGGCTGTCGCTGCGGATCACCGTGCTGTTCGCTGCGGTCGCCGTGCCGCTCACGCTCATCGCGGGCACCGTGGTCGGCCTGCTGCTGAACCGGCTCGGCAAGAAGATGGCGGCTTTCGTGAGCACGGCCGCGCTGCTGGCCTGGGCCACTCCCCCGGTCTCCGCGAGCGTGCTGTTCTACTGGCTGTTCAATCCCGATGGCGGCCTGGTCGACTGGACGCTGAGCAAGCTGCCGCACGCCCTGGTGGGCAGCACCGACTGGGCCGGGTTCAACTGGACCACCACCGGCGCGCTTCAGGCCTACACCGTGCTCACCATGCTCGTGGTCTGGCAGGCCTTCCCGTTCATCGCGGTGACCACGCTGGCCGGGCTCAAGACGGTCCCCGCCGAGCTGTACGAGGCCGCGCGGGTCGACGGGGCAGGCCCGTGGCGGGTCTTCTGGAAGATCACCTACCCGCTGCTGAAGCCGATCTTCCTGGTTCTGCTGCTGCTCTCGGTCATCTGGGACTTCAACGTCTTCACCCAGACCTACATCCTGACCGGATTCCCCGGCAACCGCGACGAGTTCAACCTGGCGCTCTACATGTACGACAAGGCGTTCGGATTCCCGCCGAGCTACGGGCTCGGCGGAGCGCTCGCGGTGATCTTCACCGTGATCCTGCTGGTCATCACCGTCGGCTATGTGCGCTCATCCGTGCGGCAGGGAGCCCTCACATGACGAGCACCGGCATAACGGGAACCGGCACGACGGCGGCCGGCCAGGCGATCACCCGCACCCGAACGGCGCGCGGCAGGGCGGCGGCCACGCGAAGAGCAAAGACCATGAGCCTGAACGGTTTCGGCCTGCTGGTCGCCCTGGTTACCCTGTTCCCGATCTTCTGGATGGTCTCCACTGCGTTCAAGCCGTCGCAGGAGATCTACTCGCTGACCCCCAGCCTGCTGCCCTCCCATCCCACGGTCGGCAACTTCTCGCAGGTGATCAGCGGGCAGGTCTCCGGGATCGGATCGGTCTTCCTGTTCTTCCGCAACAGCCTGACCGTCACCCTGGCCACCGTGCTGCTCGCGTCGCTGCTCTCGCTGCTCGCCTCGGTCGCCGTGGCCAGGTTCAGGTTCAGGTTCCGGGCAGCGTTCCTGATCATGCTGCTGATCGTGCAGATGATCCCCGGCCAGGCCCTGATCATCGCGCTGTTCCTCGACTTCAACCGGCTCAACCTGCTGGAGAACCTGACCGGCCTGATCATCGTGTACGCGGCGCAGGCGCTGCCGGTCTCGATCTGGATGCTGCGCAACTTCGTGGCGACAGTGCCCAGGGAACTCGAGGAAGCGGCGGCGATCGACGGCGCCTCGCCGGCCCGGATCTTCTGGCGCATCCTCTTCCCGCTGGTGGCGCCCGGCCTGGTGGCCACGAGCATCTTCGCGTTCATCACCGCTTACAACGAGTTCATCGTCGCGCTGACGTTCCTCGGCCAGGCGCACTCGACCTATACGCTGCCGATCTACGTGACCTACTTCTTCGGTCGCGGCGGCGCGCAGTGGGGGCCGATCATGGCGGCGTCCACCCTGTATACGATCCCCGTGATGATCTTCTTCCTGATCGTACGGCGCCGGCTGGTCGGCGGGCTCGTCGCCGGGGCGGTGAAAGGATGAGCGGCGGCACGGCCGGCGACCCGTCGGTTGCCCGCCTGGTCGACGCGCTCCTGATCCCGCCGTTTCCCGGTCACCGGGCGCCGGCCTGGGTGCTGGCCGCGCTGGCCGGCGGCCTGGGCGGGGTCACCGTGTTCGGCCCGAACATCACCGGACCGCCGCAGCTCGGCAGGCTGATAGCCACCCTGCTCGCGGCGGCGGACGAGCCCGTCATCGCCATCGACGAGGAGGGCGGCGACGTCACCAGGATCGCGCACCTGACGGGCAGCCCCTATCCTGGCAACGCGGCCCTGGGCGCCGTCGACGATCCGGCTCTGACCGAGGCCGTCTACCGGGCGCTCGGCGCCGACCTGGCGGCACTCGGCGTGAACCTGAACCTGGCGCCATCGGTGGACGTGAACACCGTCGCCGACAACCCGGTCATCGGCACCCGGTCCTTCGGCGCCGACGCGTCTCTGGTGGCCCGGCACGCGGCAGCCGCGGTGACCGGACTCCAGGCATCCGGGGTGGCGGCCTGCGCGAAGCACTTCCCCGGCCATGGCAGCACCACGATCGACAGCCACCTGGTGATCGCGCGGGTCGACGCCTCGCTGGACCTGCTGGCCCGCAGGGACCTGCCGCCGTTCGCCGCCGCGATCAAGGCGGGCGTCCGCGCCATCATGCCGGGCCATCTGCGGGTGCCCGAGCTGACCGGCGACCTGCCTGCCTCGCTGTCGCACGCGGCGCTCACCGGCCTGCTGCGCGGCGAGCTCGGGTTTACCGGCGTCATCGTCTCCGACGCCCTGGAGATGCGGGCGGTCAGCCAGCCGTACGGCCTGCCCGAGGCGGCCGTCCTCGCGGTGTCCGCGGGCACCGACCTGCTGTGCCTCGGGCGGGACACCGACCGCCGGACGTATCTCGCCGTCCGCGATGCGCTGGTGGCGGCGGTCACCGCAGGCCGGCTGCCCGGCACGAGGCTGGAGGAGGCGGCCGCGCGGGTATCGGAGCTGCGGACCTGGATGACCACGGCACGCCAGCCCGCCGGGCCCGGCGGCTCGGGCGTCGGGCTGACCGCCGCCAGGCGCGCCATCCTGATGACCGGGACGCCGCCGCCGATGACCGATCCGCTCCTGGTCGAGTTCGTGCCGCCCGCCAACATCGCCGTCGGAACAGTGCCCTGGGGGCTGAGCCCGTGGCTGCCCGCCGACAGCGTCAGGCGGATCGCCACGGACGGCGTCTCGAGCCCAGCAGGACCGGCCCGCACGGCCGGGCCGGCCAGTGCCACCGGCGTCACCAGCCCGGCGCACCCGGCCGACCCGGCCAGCGCGGCCGAGGCGGTGCTGGCCGACGCCGCCGGGCGCCCGCTGCTGATCGTCGTGCGCGATGCCCACCGTTACCCTCCGGCCGCGCGGGAAGCAGTGCGCCGGCTGCTGGCCGGCCGGCCAGATGCGGTGCTGGTCGAGATGGGCCTGCCGGCCTGGCGGCCACAGGCCGCGGTCTACCTTGCCACCTTCGGCGCGGCGAGCGCCAGCGGCCTGGCGGCGGCGCAGAGACTTGGCCTGACAAGACCAGACGTGGCGTGACAAGTAAGGTTAGCGCTCATGAGCCAGATCGTCCTTGACCGAGTCAGCAAGGTCTATCCCGGCGGGGTGGCCGGAATCGACGAGCTGAGCCTGGAAGTCGCCGACGGCGAGTTCATGGTGCTCGTCGGGCCGTCCGGGTGCGGCAAGTCGACGGCGCTGCGTTCCGTGGCCGGCCTTGAGGAGGTGACGTCGGGAACCATCGCCATCGGCGGGAGGGTCGTGAACGACCTGCCGCCCAAGGACCGCGACATCGCGATGGTCTTCCAGAACTACGCGCTCTACCCCCACATGACGGTAGAGCAGAACCTGGCGTTCGGGTTGCAGCAGCGCAAGACGCCGAAAGACGAGATCCGGCGCCGGGTCGCCGATGTCGCCAGGATGCTCGGCATCGAGGACTACCTCAAGCGCAAGCCCGCCGCGCTCTCCGGCGGCCAGCGCCAGCGAGTCGCGATGGGCCGGGCGATCGTCCGCGAGCCCCAGGCATTCCTGATGGACGAGCCGCTGTCGAACCTGGACGCCAAGCTCCGGGTGTCGATGCGGGCCTCGCTGTCCCAGCTGCACGAGCGCCTGGGCGTGACGACCGTGTACGTGACCCACGACCAGGTGGAGGCGATGACGCTGGGCCAGCGGGTCTGCGTCATGCGCGAGGGCAGGCTGCAGCAGGTGGACAGCCCGCAGGCGCTGTTCAGCGCGCCGGTGAACCTGTTCGTCGCCGGATTCATGGGATCGCCGGCGATGAACTTCGCCAGTGCCAGGCTCGTCCGTGACGACGGCGCCGCGGTCGTCTTCGCCGGATACCGGCTGCCCGTGCCGGACGCGCTCCTCGCCGCCCGGCCTGGGCTGGCCGGCTACGTTGGCCGGGACCTGATCCTGGGCATCAGGCCGTCGGACTTCGAGGATGCCGCCCTGGCCGACGCCGGGTGGGCGCGGATGCGGGCCACGGCGAACGTGACGGAGGCGCTCGGCAGCGAGCTGCATGTCCTGTTCAGCATCGAAGCGCCGCCGGTCAGGCACGCCAGCCTCAGCCAGTCCGTCGCCGCGGACGACCAGGACGCGGCGCTTCCGCTCGGCGGCGGCAAGTCACTGTGGACGGCGCGGGTCGCGGCACGCAGCAAGATCTCCCCGGGTCAGCAGGTGGACCTCGCCGTGGACACGTCGAACATGCAGTTCTTCGATCCGGATACCGGGCTGTCGATCGGCCACCCGAAGGCCGGCTGACCCCCCTGCCAGGCTCGTGCCTCAGTTCGCTGGTGAGTACCTGGCTGAGTACCCGTGCCCGGAGCGGCAGGCCAGGCCGGCCGGAGCCGCAGGCCACGGCACTACGCTGTGCGGATGCCGCGGAAGCCGTCTGCCGATGCCATCCGGCCGATCGGGGCGCACGCGCCGATCTCGGGCGGCCTAGGGACCGGCAGCCTGCGGTACGCGGCCGCGGTCGGCGCCGAGGCGATCCAGATTTTCGCCACCAATCCGCGAGCCTGGTCGCCCGCGCTCGCCGACGAGGAGCAGCTCGCGATCCTGCGCGACCACGTGCGCAGGACCGGATTCCCGGTGTTCGTTCACGCCCCCTACCTGATCAACGTCGGGTCGCCCGATGAGGTGGTCCGGGAGCGTTCGGCAGCGCTTCTCGGCCATTGCCTCTCGCGTGGCGAGCAGGTCACCGCGCGTGGCGTGGTGGTGCACACCGGCTCGGCCATCACGCCCGACCGGCCTGCCGGGCTTCGCCGGATGCGGGAGACCTTGCTGCCGCTGCTCGACAAGCTGGCCGACGACGGTCCCGATCTGCTGCTCGAGCCGATGGCCGGTCAGGGGCAGATGCTGTGCGCGACGATCGGCGACATCGGGCCGTACCTCAGCGCGCTCGAATGGCACCCGCGAGCGAACCTGTGCCTGGATACCTGTCACCTGCACGGTGCGGGTCATGACCTGGTAGCGGAGGGCGGGGTGGCGGGCATGCTCGCCGAGCTTGCCGCCGTGGCCGGCGGCCGCCTGCGCCTGATCCACGCCAACGACGCCAAAGACGGCTGCGGGTCACGGAAGGACCGGCACGAGAACATCGGCAAGGGCGCGATCGGCAGCCAGCCGTTCCGGGCCCTACTGCACCACCCGGCCACCGCCGGGGTGGCATTCATCGTGGAGACCCCCGGCGCGGAGCGGGGCCAGCGGCAGGACATCGTGACGCTGAAGCGGCTGCGCCGCGGCCCGCGGGCCGGCCGGCCGAGCCGCGGGGAGTAAGCGCCCGGTCCTGCGCGACGCGTCTTCGCGGTCCGTCCCGCCCGACCGCGGAGCGGAGTTCCGGCCGCGAGGCCTGGGTGCCGTTCAGCCGGAACCCGGGCGGCGCCTGGCGCTGTAGTACTCGCTGGAGGTCCGCTGCCACTGGGCGATGATCGCGAAGAGGCCGATGACCCAGCCGACGAAGAAGACGAGCCGACCCGGCGCGTTCCCCGGCGTGACGAGGCTCGCGATCAGGACAAGCGTGGCCAGCGCGAACAGGACCGCCGACAGGATCCGCGCCCAGGACCGCCCGCGCCTGCTCGCCCAGGCCATCCAGAGCCACAGCACGGCGGCGATCAGCGCGACCAGCACGTAAGAGAAGACCAGGCCGCGGGCATAGCGCACCTCCGGCGACGATCTCGCCAGCGCCCGCGCGCCGACCAGGACCGCCATCCCGGCGATCGCCTGAACCAGCGCCAGTCCCGCGCCCGCGTACATGAGCCGCGCGGCCCGGCGGATGGACTGCGGCGGCGGCGCGCCGGCCGGCCGGCCCCGGTACGGATCAGGCGGCCGGCGCTGATAGGCCTGCGGATAGCCGACGGCGCCTGCCCATGCGCCTGGGGAGCTGGCGCCGGGCGGCTCGGGGCGGTGCGGCCCGTCAGCCGCATGCCGGACACCGTTCTGCGGGTACGGGAGATGCCAGCCCGGCTGGGTCGGCTGGGGCGGGCAGGCCTGAGGGCTGTCGTATCCGGCGGCCCGCTGCGTGGCCTGCCACGTGCCAGGCGGGCCGGTGCACGGCAGCCGGTAGCCGAGCGCCACTGCCAGCTCACCGGCCACCCAGTCGCAGGCGTCGGAGGTGAACGCCGAGAACTGCGCCAGCCGCCCGGACGCCAGCCGGGATGCGGTGGCGGCATCCAGGCCCTGCTCCATGCTCTCCCGCAGCATGCCAGCCAGGTCCGCGTCCGCGGCTGCTACCAGCAGGCCGGCCTCCCGCGGCGCGTCCGGCAGCAGGTCCTTCAGCAGGCTGGTCAGCACCCTCGGGCGAGACAGGGCCGCCGTGCCGTGCTGCGGGTCGCCGACGATAGCCTCCAGCGCCTTCCGTGCGTCGCCCCTGCGGTCCCACGACTGCTCGATCATCGGCGCTCCCAAACCAGGTCGCCCGCCTCGAGGACTACCTTCCGCCAGCGCACCCGGCCACGTCAGGAATGGCCAGCCGCGGGCCGGGAGCGGACCGCAAGTCAGAACGTGGTCGTCTGGCACGCTGCCCGCTGGCGCATGCCTGCCCGGCGCGCAGAAAGCGCACGAGCGGCATGAATTCTACCGGCCAAACCGGACCTCCGCAGGGATGTCCGGCGGCCCCCGCGACCAGCGAGCGGGCCGTTTCGATTCGGCGGTCGCCAGCTCGCGCGGGTCCTGGCCCGGAGCGCACAAGGCCGGCCCAGCCTCGCTCGCTGACGCGCGCAGCCCGCCATCCGGCCGAGGACCGGCTCGACCGGCAGCCGCCTGGCACTCGGCGGATACGGCGCGGAGCGCCCGGCCCGCGCCGCCTCGGCACGGTTCGGCCCGATGCCGCACGGACGGCACCGGGATCAGTCGTCTTATCACGTTCTGGTAACAGCTCTTGAGGGGTGCGCCGCGGAGGATTTACGCTCCTCACAACCGGCTCGGTAAGCGCTTACCGGCGGCCCCCGCAAAGCCCGCAGGACGAGGACTCAACTCGCTGGCTTGTTCGGGAAAGCGCTTACCAGGCGGGACGAACCCGACAGCGGCCGGCCGGCCGCGAGGAGCTCCGTGGCTGACACGCAGGCGAACATCCAGGCGCCGCCCACCATCTATGACGTGGCGCGGGCTGCCGGAGTGTCGATCGCGTCGGTGTCGCGGGTGCTCAACGGCCACCGCAATCCGCGGCAGGAGACCAGGGACCGGGTGCTCCAGGCTGTCGCCGAGCTCGGGTTCGTGCCGGACGGCGCCGCCCGGGCGCTGAGCGCCAGGCTCAAGGAAGTGGTCGGCGTCGTGTTCCGGCGACCTGGATGGACCGAGCCGAGCGACGGCATGTTCGCCGACGAGGACGAGAGCCTCCAGTTCATCGACGTGATCAACCGGGGCGTCGAGGTCGCGGCCCAGCACCGCGGGTACAACCTGCTGATCGGCTCGGTCGACGTCGATGGCCACGATGCCAGCCGCCGGATCATGACGCTCGCCCGCAAGAGCGACGGCCTGATCCTGCACGACCAGGTGCTCGAGCCGGCCAGGCTGGCGCAGCTCTCCCAGCACGTCCCGGTCGTCACGCTGGCCGGCGTCGCCACCCAGACCACTGCGAACGTGCGCAGCGACAACGGCACCGGCATGGCCGAGCTTGCCAGGCACCTGATCGGCGACCACGGCTACACCTCCCTCGCCTACCTGGCCGGATTCGCCGACAGCCCGGACAACGTCGCGCGCCGGCAGGCGCTGGCCGAGGAAGCGGCCAGCGCCGGCGCCAGGTTCATCGAGGGCCCCCGCTGGCAGGGCAACTACTACGCATCCGGCGGCGCCCGGGTGATCGGCGGCCTGCTTGCCGACGGCGTGCCGCTGCCCCGCGTCATCGTCTGCGCGAACGACCAGACCGCGCTCGGCGTGATGCACGCGCTCGCCCAGCACCGGATCGAGGTCCCTGGCACGGTCGCGGTGACCGGCTTTGACGACATCCCGGTAGCACGGCACCTGCGGCCGCAGCTCACCACCGTGCGGCAGCCCATTCAGGAACTCGGCGCGACGGCGTTCGAGGTTCTGCGGTCGATGATCAGCAATCGCGAGCCGGTCAGCCGCGACCTCGTCCTGCCCACCCGGCTGATCCGGCGGGAGAGCTGCGGCTGTCCGTCGGACCCGGCACTTCCCGCCTGGCGACTGGCCTGAGGGGGCCCGCAGATGCGCCTGATAGCCCGGAGGCTCGCGCTCTACCTGATCACGGCGATCGTCGCGATCACCGTGAACTTCTTCATCCCCCGGCTGATGCCAGGCAACCCGGTCGAGGTTGCCATCGGGCACATGCAGTCCAGGGTCACGCCCCAGACGATCGCGGCGCTCGACCTCCAGTACGGCCTCAACACGCGCACCAGCCTGTGGGGGCAGTACCTGCATTACTGGTCCCAGCTGAGCCACGGCGACCTGGGCATCTCGTTCAGCTCCTACCCGGCGACCGTCACCAGCGTGATCCGCAGCGCGCTGCCGTGGACCATCGGCCTGGTCGGGCTGGCGACCGTGATCAGCTTCGTGCTCGGCACCCTGCTGGGCATCTTGGCCGCCTGGCGGCGCGGAAGCTGGCTGGACAACCTGCTGCCCGCGATGACGTTCTTCCAGGCGGCGCCCTACTTCTTCGTCGCCATCCTGACCGTCGCGCTGTTCGCGACGAAACTGGGCTGGTTCCCGCAGAACTCCGGGTACGACACGACCACGCTGAACCCGGGCTTCAGCTGGGCCTACATCTCCAGCGTGCTCGACCACGCCGTGCTGCCGGCCCTGACCATCGTGGTCGCGTCCATCGCCGGCTGGATCATCGGCATGCGCAACATGATGCTCACCACGATGGATGAGGACTATGTCCTGATCGCCCAGGCCAAGGGACTGAGCAGGCGCCGCGTGATCAGCTATGCGGCGCGGAACGCCATCCTGCCGAGCGTCTCCGGCTTCTCGCTCGCGATCGGCTTCGTGGTCTCCGGAGCGCTGCTCACCGAGATCGTCTTCTCCTATCCGGGGATCGGCTACATCCTGCTTCAGGCCATCGGCAGCGAGGACTACCCGCTGCTCCAGGGGATCTTCCTGATCATCACCTTCGCGGTGCTGGCCGCCAACCTGCTCGCCGACTTCGTCTACTCGTTCCTTGACCCGCGGACGCGGCAGGAGGCCTGATCCATGACTCTGGTCATCGGCACGGACCCGGCCGGCCCCGGCGGCGAGCCGGCCCCGCTGCGGCCCGTCCGGGTGCGCCGCGGCGCCCGGATGCTGCGCCTGCCCAAGTCACTGAAGATGCGGATCGGCCTCGGTCTCGCTTTCGTGTTCACCGTCTTCGCGGTGATCGGCCCGTGGATCGCCCCGTACAATCCGAACACCAGCGTGTCGACCACCATCGGCATCCCGCAGCCCCCGTCGGCGGCTCACTGGCTCGGCACCACCCAGGTGCAGCAGGACGTGCTTTCCCAGCTGCTGGCCGGCGGCCGGAGCACGATCCTGGTCGCGCTGATCGCCGGAGCGGTCGCCACGATGCTGGCCGTCGTCTTCGGCGTGACCGCCGGATACTACGGCGGCGCGCTGGACGACTTCCTGTCCATGCTCGCCAACATCTTCCTGGTGATGCCGGCGCTGCCGCTGCTCATCGTGATCTTCGGCTTTCTCTCGAAGGCAACCAGCCCCAACGACGTGCTGATCGGACTGGTCATCAGCATCACCGGCTGGGCCTGGGGCGCCCGGGTGCTGCGCGCCCAGACGCTGTCCATGCGGCAGCGGGACTACGTGGTCTCCGCGCGGGTGATCGGCGAGCGCGGCTGGCGGATCATGATGTTCGAGATCCTGCCCAACCTGGTGCCGATCGTCGCCACGTCGTTCCTGTTCACGGTGATCTACGGGGTCGGAACCTACACGGCGCTGTCCTTCCTGAGCGTGATCAGCGTGGCCCACTGGAGCTGGGGCACGATGCTCTACTGGGCGCAGAGCGCCCAGGCCGCCCAGCAGGTGCACATCGAGTGGTGGTGGTTCCTGCCTCCCGGCCTGGCGGTGGGCCTGTTCGGCAGCGCGCTGGCCCTGCTCAACTTCGGCATCGACGAGTTCATCAACCCGCGACTGCGCGCCGCCGGGCTGT
The DNA here is from genome assembly GCA_035604275.1 of Streptosporangiaceae bacterium. Taxonomy (GTDB): domain Bacteria; phylum Actinomycetota; class Actinomycetes; order Streptosporangiales; family Streptosporangiaceae; genus Chersky-822. The sequence continues at coordinate 25,797 of DATNIU010000053.1, forward strand.
CCGGGCGCACCGCCAGGCGGGCCGGCCTGCCGAGGCGTACCCAGCTTGGCCTGACGCCGGTGCTGCGTCCGGGTCCGCCCGAACCTGCCGGTGTCCCCGCGGCGACCGGGGGCCTGGCCGGAGCGGCCGCCGCCGGTCGTGCGGCCGACGAGGACCGGCTGACATGACGACAATCAACGGCGATTACCGGCCGCCCACCCGGCTCGAAGGCACCGGCGGCCCGGTCGCCGCCGCCGGCGAGCCATTGCTGGAGGTCAGCGGCCTGTGCGTCGACTACGGCATCGGCCGCGACGCGATTCACGCGGTCGTCGGCGCCGATCTCGTGCTGCGCCGCGGCGAGGTGCTCGGCCTCGCCGGGGAGAGCGGCAGCGGCAAGTCCACGCTCGCCTACGCGATCACCCGGCTGCTCAGATCGCCCGGCGTGATCACCGGCGGGCGAGTCATCTTCCATCGCTACGCTCCGGCCGGCAGTGATCGCCCGGCCGTCCCGGCGCCCGGCGCCGACCACCAACGGGGACCTGGCTCAATCGGCAGGCATGGCACCGCGCCGGATTCCGCCGCTGATCCGCACCTCACGCTTGACCTCCTCACTGCCGGTGAGGAACAGCTCCGCGGACTGCGCTGGACCCACATCGCCGTCGTCCTGCAGAGCGCGATGCACGCGCTCAATCCGGTGATCTCGGTTGGCGCGCAGCTGACCGACGTGCTCACGGCACACCGGCCCGGCCTGGACCGCGCGGCCAGGCGCGCCCGGGCCGGCCAGCTGCTCGAGATGGTCGGAATCCCCGCTGACCGCCTCGGCAACTACCCGCACGAGCTGTCCGGCGGCATGCGGCAGCGAGTCATGATCGCCATGGCCCTCGCGCTAGAGCCGCAGATCGTGATCATGGATGAGCCCACGACCGCCCTGGACGTCGTCACCCAGCGGGAGATCCTCGAGGAGCTGATGGACCTGCGGGACCGGCTCGGGTTCTCGATCTTGTTCATCACGCACGACCTCTCCCTGCTGATCGAGATCGCCGACACGATCGCGGTGATGTACGCGGGCAGGCTGGTCGAGACGGCGGGCGCCAGGCAGCTGTACCGGGCCCCGCGTCACCCGTACTCACTCGGCCTGCTGCGGTCGTTCCCGGCGCTGCACGGACCGCGGATGCAGATGACCGGCATCGGTGGCTCGCCGCCTGACCTGCGCCAGCTTCCCGGCGGCTGCGTCTTTCACCCGCGCTGCCCGTACGCGATGGACAAGTGCGGGACGCAGCCGCCGCCGGTGCTGCTGAGCCTGCACGACGGCGACCGCTCCGCGGCCTGCTGGCTGCAGGAGCCGGGCGAGAAGCCCCCTCCCGAGCTAGCACAGCCCGACCTAGCACAGCCCGAGCTAGCACAGCCCGACCTAGCACGGGCCGACCTAGCACAGCCCGAGCTAGCACAGCCCGACCTAGCACAGCCCGAGCTAGCACAGCCCGACCTAGCACGGGCC
>DATNIU010000054.1:0-10851 GCA_035604275.1 Streptosporangiaceae bacterium
CGTCCCAGGCGACGATGTCCGCGAGCCGGCCGCGAGCCATCGCGCCCCGGTCAGGAGCGCGCAGTGCCTGCGCCGCGCCGACGGTCGCCGCCCGCAGTGCCTCGGTGACACTCATTCCGAGATTGGCGACCGCGAGGCTGATGACCAGCGGCATCGAGGTGATCCCGTTGGTCCCGGGCGAGTGGCCGGAACCGAGCGCCACCGTGACACCCCGGTCAAGCAGCGCCCTGACCGGTGGCGTCTGACCGCCGTCGGAGCCGGTCGCCGGGCAGACAACGGCAGTCACCCCCGCCTTTGCCAGCGCCGCCACGTCCTCATCGTCGGCGCCGTACAGCAGGTCGGCCGAGGCACAGCCCATCTCGGCGGCCAGCAGCGCAGCGCCGTGGCGCGAATCTCCGCCCGCGTGCACTCGCGGCAGTAGGCCGGAGGCGCGGCCCACGCCAAGGATCCAGCGCGACTCGCGCTCGCTGAACCGCGACTCGTCACAGTAGACATCGACGCTGTCGGCACCCGCGGCAGCCGCGTCGGCGCACCACACGCTCACCGCGTCCACGTAGTCGTGACGACGGCCGAAGAACTCCGGCGGCACGGAATGGGCCGCCAGGAATGTCACGTGCACCCGCGGCATCCCCGGTTCGTTCTCCAGCGAGCGCAGCAGCCGGACATCGGCTAGCTCCCCGTCCCTGGTCAGGTGATAGCCGGTCTTGGCCTCAATCGTCGTCGTTCCGCTGAGCAGCCAGTTCCGCAGCCTCCCGCGCACCTGGTTGCACAGCGTCCAGGGGTCAGTTCCCCTCGTCACGGTCACCGTCGACGTCATGCCGCCGCCGGCGGCCGCGATCTCGGTCTGTGACGCGCCGCCCGACCGCATCGCCAGTTCCGCCCAGCGGTTCCCGGCGTAGACCGGGTGCGTGTGCGCGTCGATCAGTCCTGGCGTCACCAGCGCCCCGCCGAGATTCTCGACATGGTCGACATCGACGATGTCCTCGATGATCCCCGGCAGGCTGGAAGGCAGTCGTGGCGCCGGACCAACCCAGGCAATGCTATCATTCTGCATCAAAACGGCAGCATTACTCCATACCTCAGAACCGGTCCACAACCGGCCGATATTGGTTAGGAGGCGGAAGGTCACCTGGCGCCGCCGTGCGTCATCGGCGCTCCTGGCCGGCCTGCCATCGCCGTCATGCCCGCTCACCTGCCATGACTGATGCCTGTTGCTGAAAGTAGTGGCAAAGACCTACTCAAGCGGATAGCGGTACTCAACCGCAAGGGGAAGCTTCCACGGGAACGCACATACCATATCGGTTGCGTCGGGGCATTGCACTACCGAGTCCGGGTACCGAAGTTATTGTCGTGACTTGCCATCGATTGGCAATCGATTGCCGTGCGCTGGCGAGGTGCAAACGATTGCCCGCATAACGCATTCGCGCGCAGGGGTATTCGCGAATCGCAGACGCGGGCTAGGCAGCTTGTCACCGGATCGGCGGCCCGGGACCGCCACCCGGAGGCGGCCCGTCACGCGCCACCCGGAGGCGGCCCGGGACCGCCGGCCAGGTGACCGAGCCGGGCCGCTCTCGGACTGGCTCAGCCCACCGTCACGGCGAACTGATCGAGCTCGGCCGCCAGATCGCGGGGGACCCGCGCGGTCAGCGCCGTGCCGGCATCGGTGTGCTCGACAGCCAGCACCTCGCCGTCGCGATGCGCCCGGGCGAGCAGGTCTCCCCTGGCGTACGGCACGACGGCCGTGACCTCGGCATTCCGCACCGGCAGCAGCCGGTCGATCTCGGCAAGCAACTCCGGCACGCCGTCCCCCGTGCGCGCGGAGACCACCACGGACTGCCGCTCGGCCAGCTGCAGCCCCTTGAGCTCGATCTCGTCAGCCGCGTCCGCCTTGTTGATCACCACAAGCTCGGGCACGTCACGCGCGCCGATTTCAGCGAGCACCTCACGGACCGCCGCTATCTGCGATCGCGGGTCGGCGTCCGAGCCGTCGACCACATGCAGGATCAGGTCAGCCTCGGCTACCTCTTCGAGCGTCGAGCGAAACGCGTCGACAAGCTGATGCGGCAGATGGCGGACGAAGCCGACGGTGTCGGTCAGCGTGAACGGCGTTCCAGACGGGAGCCTGGCCTTGCGCACAGCCGGGTCGAGCGTGGCGAACAGCGAGTCGTCGACTAGGACGTGCGCTCCGGTCAGCCGGTTGAGCAGGCTGGACTTGCCGGCGTTCGTGTAGCCGGCGATCGCGACAGAAGGAACTTCCCGGCGGCGCCGCTGGCCGCGCTGGACCTCCCGGCCGACGGACATCTCGGCGATCTCCCGGCGCAGCCTGGTAATCCTGGCCCTGATCCGGCGGCGGTCGGTCTCGATCTTCGTCTCGCCCGGACCCCGGGTGCCGATGCCGCCGCCGCCAGCCACCCGGCCGCCGGCCTGCCTGGACAGCGACTCGCCCCAGCCGCGCAGTCTCGGCAGCATGTACTGCATCTGGGCGAGCTCGACCTGGGCCTTGCCCTCCTTGCTCCTGGCGTGCTGGGCGAAGATATCCAGGATCAGCGCCGTGCGGTCGATCACCTTGACCCGAACCACGCCCTCCAGCTTGCGCAGCTGGCCGGGGGTCAGCTCGCCGTCGCAGATGACGGTGTCCGCGGCGGAGGCGATGACCAGGTCGGCGAGTTCTGCCGCCTTGCCCGCGCCGACGTAGGTCGATGAGTCGGGCCTGCTCCGGCGCTGGATGAGCCCGTCTAGGACCTCGGAGCCCGCCGTCTGCGCGAGCAGTGCCAGCTCGCGCAGCGAATGCTCAGCCATCGCCAGCGTCCCGTCGGTCCAGACACCGAGCAGAACCACCCGCTCCAGCCGCAGCGCCCGGTATTCGACCTCGCTGACGTCCTGCAGCTCGGTCGAGAGCCCGGCCACCCGGCGGAGCGACTGCCTGTCCTCCAAGTCGAGCTGGCCGGCGTCGAAGTCGTCCGACGCGCCAGCAGGGGCGAAGCTGTTGATGTTCTTCTCAGAGTCTGCTGTCATCTGCCATCCAGGACGGGCCGCGGATCGCGGCGATCAGTCGATGCTGCCATGACCTGGCAGCGTCGTCACTTGAATAACACCCGGGCGGGCCAGGATGTGCCCGCAGGCGGGCCAGGATGTGCCCGCAGGCAGGCCGGGATGTGCCCGCAGGCAGGCCGGGATGTGCCCGCAGGCAGGCCGGGATGCGCCCGCAGGCAGGCCGGGATGCGCCCGCCAGCGGACCAGGATGTGCCCGCGAGCACGCAATGTGCCAAGGTAAGAGCGGTCGCGCGACCACGAGCCGGGCGGCCTGCGCGCACCGGGGCGCGCCGATAGCTACCTCGATCACGGCGGCGGAGGAGTAGTAAAGAATGAACTATAGCGACGGCATCCAGATCACCGGGCCGGCCGGTGACCGCTACGACGAGATCCTGACGCCGGACGCGGTGAACCTGGTAGCCGCCCTCCAGCGGGAACTCGGCCCGCGAAGGGCCGCGCTGCTGGCCGCGCGTGCCCGCCGCCAGGAGGAGCTGATCGCCGGCGCCAGCCTCGACTTCCTGCCCGAGACGGCTCACATTCGCGAGGATCGTTCATGGCGCGTGGCCCCGGCCGCCGCCGGCCTGGTGGACCGGCGGGTGGAGATAACCGGTCCCACCGACAAGAAGATGACCATCAACGCCCTGAACTCGGGGGCCAAGGTCTGGCTCGCCGACTTCGAGGACGCGAATACCCCGCTCTGGGACAACATGGTCACCGGCCAGCTCAACCTCATGGACGCGCTGGACCGCACGATCGACTTCACCAGCGCCGATGGCAAGGACTACCGCCTGGCACCGGATGACGAGCTTGCCACGATCGTCGTGCGCCCGCGCGGCTGGCACCTGGATGAGAAGCACATGCTGGTCGAAGGCCAGCGGGTGTCGGGCAGCCTGTTCGATTTCGCGATGTACTTCTTCCACTCGTCCAGGCGCCAGCTTGACAAGGGCAAGGGCCCGTATTTCTACCTGGCCAAGCTGGAGAGTCACCTGGAGGCCAGGCTCTGGAACGACGCATTCAACATCGCGCAGGACACCCTGGGCATCCCGCGAGGCACGATCCGGGCCACCGTGCTGATCGAGACCATCCCGGCCGCGTTCGAGATGGAGGAGATCCTCTATGAACTGCGCGACCACAGCGCCGGACTGAACGCGGGCCGGTGGGACTACCTGTTCAGCATCATCAAGAAGTTCCGTACCCGCGGCCGTGAGTTCGTGCTGCCCGAGCGCAACGCGGTGACGATGACCGCCCCCTTCATGCGGGCCTACACCGAGCTGCTGGTCAGGACCTGCCATGGACGAGGGGCGCATGCGATGGGCGGGATGGCGGCATTCATCCCGAGCCGGCGCGACCCCGAGGTGAATGCGAAGGCGCTGGCCAAGGTCCGCGATGACAAGCAGCGCGAGTCATCGGACGGCTTCGACGGGTCCTGGGTGGCTCATCCGGATCTCGTGCCGGTCTGCCGCGAGGTGTTCGACGCCGTGCTCGGCGACGCGCCGAACCAGCTCGGCAAGCTGCGCGAGGAGGTGCACGTGACGGCCGCCGACCTGCTGTCGATCTCGCGCACTCCCGGCGAGGTCACCGAGGCCGGGCTGCGCAACAACATCAGCGTGGGGCTGCAGTATCTGGCGAGCTGGCTGGCCGGGAGCGGCGCGGTCGCGATCTTCAACCTGATGGAGGACGCGGCCACCGCGGAGATCTCCAGGTCCCAGGTCTGGCAGTGGCTGCACAACGACGTTCACCTGGCCGAGGGCCCGAAGATCACGATCGATCTGGTCGAGCGCCTCATCGCGGAGGAGCTCGCGGCCATCAGGAAGGGATCAGGCGAGGCGTTCGACGGCGCCAGGTACGACGAGGCCGTGGCGCTGTTCTCCGATGTCGCGCTGGGCGATGACTACGTCGAGTTCCTGACCCTGCCCGCCTACGAGCACATGCCATAACCCGAAGTCACAGGCAGCCTGGCCGGCGGGCCTTGCCAGCGCCACGGCCAGCCGAAGCTGACCCGACCAGCGAGCGCGAGGCGAGTTGCCGCCCGGATGCGGCATCGGATGGCCCGCGGCTAAGTTCGGTCTATGCCAACTCAGACAGAGAAAGCCAGCCGGTTCCTCGACAGCCATCACGGCAGCACGCCGCTGCTGATGCCCAATCCGTGGGACCGCGGCTCGGCCCGCCTGCTCGCCTCGCTTGGCTTCACGGCGCTGGCCACGACGAGCAGCGGCTACGCCGCGACGCTCGGGCGGCTCGACGGCTCGGTGACCAGGGACGAGGCGATCGAGCACGCGGCCTGGATCGCATCAGGCACCGACCTGCCGGTCTCCGCTGACCTGGAGAACTGCTACTCCGACGAGCCAGACGGCGTGGCGGATACCCTGCGGCTCGCGCTCGACGCGGGCCTGGCCGGCTGCTCGATCGAGGACTTCACGGGGCAAGCCGACGCTCCGATCTACGACCGGGTGCTGGCTGCCGAGCGGGTCGCGGCCGCCGCCGAGGTCGCGCACGGCGGCCCGGTTCATCTCGTGCTGACCGCGCGGGCGGAGAACCATCTGCGCGGCAATCCCGACCTCGCGGACACGATCGCCCGGCTGCAGAGCTACGCCGAGGCCGGAGCCGACGTGCTCTACGCTCCATCGGTGACCGCGGCGGAGGACATCCGGCGGCTTGTCGCGTCCGTTGACCGGCCGGTCAACGTCCTGGCGCTGCCCGGCACGCCGCGAGTCGCCGAGCTGGCCGAGCTCGGCGTGGCCCGGATATCGGTGGGCGGGGCGTTCGCCTTCACCGCGCTCGGCGCCCTGGCCCAGGCCGGCCGGGAGCTTCTCGAGCAGGGCACCTACGGGTACTGGGAGCTGGCCAGGCCCGGCGGTGCCGCCGCCCGTGCCGCGTTCGCCGGCTGACCCGGCTGACCCGGCTGACCCGGCTGGCCCGGCTGGCCGACCTCGGGGCAGCCGCGGCCGCAGCCGACCGTCCATGATCGTGGTCGATTCTCAGCCGCAGGGACTGAGAATCGACCACGATCATCGGCCGCCTGCGGCGTGTCGGCCCGGCGACAGGGTTCCCCGGTCAGCCGCCGACGCCAGGGCGGTAAGCCTCTGCCTCCACCTCGACCAGCATCCGCGGGTCGACGAGCCCGCTCACCTGGATCATGGTGGTGGCCGGCCGCGCGTCGCCGAAGGCCTCGGCATGCGCCCGCCCGTACTCCTCCCAGCGCGAGATGTCGGTGACGTAGATCCGGGTGCGGACCACATCGGCGAGGCCCGCGCCCAGCCCGGCCAGCGCCGCGCCGACATTGCTGATCGCCTGCGCGGTCTGCGCGTACGCGTCCCCCGCGTGCACAAATTCGGCGCCGTCGACCGATGTGCAGCCCGAGACGAACACGAAATCGCCGGCCGCCACCGCCCTGCTGTAGCCAACTACCGGCTCCCAGCGGGTGCCGGACGAGAACCTGCGGGTCATCCAGTCCCTCCTGCGCGGGTGTTATCGACCATGTTAACCATGTTGTCCGGTATCCAGACCCTCCGTTCGCGGGCATCGCCGCCTCCCTTGCCCCGCATGTGCCTAACGCTGCGGATCGGTCAGCGGCGAGTCGGTGTTCCACGCCTTGGGCTTGGCGACGACGATCGCCGGGACCTGCTCGAGGAGGCCGCGCTCGCCTGCGTTGCGCACCATCCTGAGCACCTCCTCCGCTTCCGGCATCTCCTCTGATGTCTCGAGCAGCAGCACGCAGTCGGCGTAATCGCCGACCGGCCGGATCCACCGGCCCGCCGCCAGATTCCAGTGCAGGATCTCCAGGTTGCCGCCCCAAGTCGGCCCGGTCACCATCCGGCTGGCGCTGTGCCAGACCCACCCAGGCTCTGCCGTGACGGGAAGCGGTTCACGAAGGGTCGCCGGGTCCGCCCAGTCGCCGTGCTGGTCGGTGAACTCGGCCACCGGGCAGATCTCCACCGTGTCGCCGATTCGCTCGGTTCCCTGGCCCCGATGCATACATACCCAGCGGGCCAGCGCATCCGCTAGAGCGTATGCGACGGCCAACGCGTTCGTTGACCGGCGCCTGGATTCGCCCGGCCGCTGCCTTTGAGGGCCCTCCGGTGTCTGATTTGCGAGGAATGTAGGATCACATCTGCCGAGGTTCGGGCGAGCGAGCGACCCAGTGTGTCAGGCCCGCGGCAAGCGGCTGCGCAGCACCCGCTGCCGCCGGACGCGGCACGCCGTGCGTCTCGCGACCACCGCAAACCTGGTGGCCGCCGACCATAGAAAACTCGGTGCGCGAGGGGCAGGCTGGTGGTGACGAGACACGGGTTAACCAGGCGCCAGGCCAGGGCACGGTGAAGGGCGACGAGAGGCGGGCCAATGACCAGTCAGGCTGACGGCGCCCCGCGGTCGGCCGTAACCCCGCAAGCGGCTGGCGGCGCGCACGCGGCCGGCGGCGCGCACGCGGCCGGAACCGCACGAGCCGCCGGCACCGGGGTGACCGTGCTGATCCCCGAGCTAACGGCCGTCGTAGGCGCAGACGGCGTGATCACCGACCCGATGCAGCTGCGCACCTACGAGTGCGACGGGCTGACCGCGCATCGCTGCTCCCCCGGCATAGTCGTGCTTCCGCAGACCGCCGACCAGGTAGCGGCCGTCGTCACGGCATGCGCAGCGGCCGGCGTGCCCTTCGTCGCCCGTGGCAGCGGTACCGGGCTGTCCGGCGGTGCGCTGCCGCGCGCCGACGGCGTCCTGGTCGTCACCTCGCGGATGCGCCGGATCATCGAGATCGACCCGGCCAGCCGCCGCGCCGTGGTCGAGCCCGGCGTCACCAACCTGGCCGTGAGCAAGGCCGCCCAGCCATACGGTCTCTTCTACGCGCCCGACCCGTCCAGCCAGCAGATCTGCTCGGTCGGCGGCAACGTGGCGGAGAACTCGGGCGGCGCCCACTGCCTCAAGCACGGCTTCACTGTGCATCACGTTACCGGCCTGGAGATCGTTACCCCGGCCGGCGAGCTGACCTGGCTTGGCGACGGCACCGGCGCGGCACCCGGCTACGACCTGCTCGGCGCGTTCACTGGCTCAGAGGGCACGCTCGGCATCGTGACGAAGATCGTTGTCAGGCTGACGCTGATCCCGCAGGCGGTCACGACGCTGCTGGCCGCGTTCGACACGACCGGCCACGGCGGCGCGGCGGTGTCGGCGATCATCGGTGCCGGGATCTTGCCGGCCGCGATCGAGATGATGGACGCCCTGTCGATCGAGGCGGCCGAGACCGCGGTGGCCTGCCACTACCCCGTGGGCGCGGGCGCCGTGCTGATCGTGGAGCTTGACGGCCCGGCAGCGGACGTGCGAAGCGAGACCGCCGCGGTTCGCCGGCTGGTCACCGAGGCCGGCGCGTTCGAGATCAGGGAGGCCGCCGATCCGGCGGAGCGGGCCGCGATCTGGACCGGCCGCAGATCGGCGTTCGCCGCCGTCGGCAGGATCAGCCCGGCCTACATCGTGCAGGACGGCGTAGTGCCCCGCACCGCGCTGCCGGAGGTGCTCGACCGGATCAGCGCACTATCCGCGGCGGCCGGGCTCCGGGTAGCCAACGTCTTCCACGCCGGGGACGGCAACCTGCACCCGCTGGTGCTCTTCGACGACTCAAGTGCCGTCCAGTCCGCGGCAGCCGAGGAGCTGTCCGGCGCGATCCTTGACCTGTGCATCGCTCACGGCGGCTCGATCACGGGCGAGCACGGCGTCGGCGTGGACAAGTCCAGGTACATGCCGCGAATGTTCGGTGCCGATGACCTGGACACGATGCAGTTGCTGCGCTGCGCCTTCGACCCGGCGGGGCTGTGTAATCCGGGCAAGATCTTCCCGACTCCCCGGATGTGCGGCGAGGTGCCCGGCATCCGGCGGGGCCCGCATCCGCTGGTGGCCTCCGGCCAGGCAGAGCTGTTCTGAGATGCATCACTATTCGCACTCGGCTGGTGCCGATGGCCGCTGACTCGATCCCAGCCCAGCTCGCCACCGCCTGCCCGGCTATCCGGCCAGCCGGGCCAGCCGACGCCGTGGCCGGCGTCCAACCCTCGTTCGTCGCGGCGCCCGCCAGCACCGCCGAGGCAAGCGCGCTGCTGCGAGCGGCGGCGTCCCTGGACCTGGCCGTCGTCCCTCGCGGAACGGGGACCAGGCTGCACTGGGGTACGCCGCCCGCGCGGTGCGACCTGGTGGTGGAGACGACCCTGCTGAACCGGGTCATCGAGCACGCGGCCGGTGACCTGGTCGCGACCGTGCAGGCCGGGATCAGCCTGGAGTATCTCGCCGAGGTTCTCGGCCAGGCCGGCCAGCGGCTCGCGCTCGACCCGCCCTCGCTCAACCTGCCCGAGCCCGGACCCGACCAGCGCGAACCTGGCCAGCCCGAACGCGACCAGCCCGGACCTGGCCCGGCAGCGGCAGATCTGCCGTTCGGGACCGAGGCCGTACCTTCGCCGACAGGAGACCGCGAGCCACGTCGCCCGGCCAGCCGGGGCACGATTGGCGGTGTGATCGCGGCCGGCGCAGCCGGACCTCTGCGATTTCGTTACGGATCTCCGCGGGATCTGCTGATCGGGATCACCGTGGTCCGTGCCGACGGGACGGTCGCGAGATCCGGCGGCAAGGTGGTCAAGAACGTGGCCGGATACGACCTCGGCAAGCTGTTCGCCGGGTCGCGCGGCACCCTCGGCCTGATCACCGAGGCCACATTCCGGCTGCATCCGGTGCCATCCGCGATCGCGTACATCACCGTCGAGTGCGCCGCCGCTGCCGATGCCTGCCGCCTGATCACTGCCGGGATCGACTCGCCGCTGGTCCCGGTCGCCGCCGAGATCGACTGGCCGGGCGCCGACTCGCCGGTGCTGCTCGGGTTCGCGCTGGAAGGCGACGCCACCGCGATGGCCGAACGGTCCGCCGAGCTGGCTGACCTGCTGGCACACGCTGCCCATCACAGCGGTCTGGCGACCGTTTCCGCCGGTCCGCAGCCCGCCCGGTCGCCGACCAGGGAGGGACTGCGAGCTGTTCCCGAGGTCAGCGAGAACCCACCCCGGTGGTGGGGGGCCGGTCCGGCGGCGCAGTCCGACGGCACGGTGCTCCAGATCGCCTTCTGGCCCGGAGACCTCGGCCTTGTGCTTGCCGAGGTCAGGACGGCGGCGGGCGCGGCCGGGCTCGATCCGGCGGTCGGCGGCTCGGCCGCTGCTGGCCTGCTGCACGTCGCCGTTCCGGCCGACGCGACGCCTGACAGTGTGGCCGCCTTCGTTGCCGACATCCGGTCCGCGCTCGGGCACGTCTCGCCGGTCAGCGACCACCACCGGCTGAATGACCTGCAGCAGGCGGGTCGGTCGCATCCGCCGGATCTGTCGCACCCGCATGGCCGTTCGCATTCGCCTGGCCAGGCGCATCCGTCAGGCCGGTCGCATCCGCCGGATCCATCGCGTTCGCCGAACTCCTCACACGACACGAACCGGTCCCGCGCCATCGACGCTCATCCGCCGGCTCGCGCCAGCGCCGTCGTGCTGCACGCGCCGGCGGACGTCAGCGCGCTGATTGACCTGTTCGGCCCGGTGCCGTCGCTCGGCCTGATGCGCGCGGTCAAGGACCAGTTCGATCCGGACTGCCGGATGGCACCCGGCCGTTTCGCGGGAGGCATCTGATGGCCGAGCAGCTGCCAGGCCTGCCCGACGACACCGCACGTGCACCCCAGCCCGCAGCCAGCCCTGACCACACAGGCCCGCCCGAACCCGACCAGCCCAGCCCCGACCACCCAAGCCCGCCCGAACCCGCAGCCAGCCCTGACCACACAGGACCGCCCGAACCCGCACCCAGCACTGAGCCCGC
>DATNIU010000055.1:0-20673 GCA_035604275.1 Streptosporangiaceae bacterium
GGCGGCCGGCCCGGCCGCCGCGGTCGGCGAGCCGCAGGCCGCGAGAGCGGCTGCCGCGACGACGGCGACCGAGGCAAGCCCGACGATCGTGGATGCGAGCAGGCTGGACGGCCGTTGTCCTCGTGACGTCATCAGATCTTCCAGTGAGCTGACTGGCTAGGAGCCGGACGGGCCGAGCATAGCGGCAACCCCGGGCTGCGGGGTACGACGCCGGGTGACAATGGGAGGGTGGTGGCTGAGCCGGTCCTGATCACGATCCGGGTCCACCCTGGCGCGTCGCGGGCAAGGGTCGGCGGGTTGCATACGGAGCCTGGCCGGGGGCAGCCCGACCGGCCGGCAGCGGTCCTTGGGGTCTGGGTCGTTCAGCGTGCGGTGGACGGCAGGGCGACCGAGGCGGCGCTCGTGGCGCTGGCCGCCGCGCTGGGGACGCGCCGCCGGTCACTGCGCCTGGTATCGGGGGAGCGCACCAGGGTGAAGGTGATCGAGGTATCCGACCCGCCGGCTGACCTGGCCGAGCGGCTTGCGGGCTGGGCGAGCTGACCGGGCTGGGCGTGCCGGCCGGGCTGGGCGAGATGGGCGGGCCTCGGTGTCTGGTACGGGGCGACTGTCAGCTTGAGGATGCGCTGGCCGGCTGCGTGCCTGATGGCTTGGCCGCAGGCGTCGTGCTGACCCGCAGGGCGACCAGGGCTAGCAGGCCCGCGCCGGTCATCAGCCCGGCGGACAGGTAGAGGGCGACATGCAGGCCCGCCTGGAATGCCGAGTATGCGGCATGGATCACCTCCTGCACCAGCTTTCCCTCACCGGGAGGCGCCTTTGACGAGCCGTTGCCGTTGGTCGGCACGCCGCCGGTCTCGAGCGCCTGGATCACGATCGACTGGAAGGTGAGCGGGATGCCCAGATGGTTCAGCCTGGCGGACAGCTCGGAGTGCAGCTGCCCGTTGACCAGGGCGCCAAGGACGGCGACGCCGATCACCGCGCCGACCTCACGGCTCGTGTTGGTGGCCGAGGCCGCCATGCCAGACCGTTCCGGCGGGACCGCGGCGAGCACGGACGAGGTGACCGGCACGACGCAGATGCCGATCCCGATGCCGGTCAGCACCAGGGCCGCGGCGAGCGGCAGGTACGACGGGTTCGGGCTGATCGTCGCGTTGGTCAGCAGCAGGCCGGCGGCGAACAGCGCGCAGCCTGCCACCAGTGACCAGCGCACCCCGACGACGCCGGTCCAGCGCCCGGCGACCAGCGACGCCGTGATCATCAGCGCGGTCATCGGCAGGAAGACCTTGGCGATCTGATACCCGTTGTAACCGGCCACCTCGGTCAGGTAAAGAGCGGTGAAGAAGAAGATCGCGAACGTGGAGAAGTAAGCGCAGAAGGCCACCACGTTCGGCACAGCGAACCTCGGCACCCGCAGGTACCGCACATCGAGCAGCGGGCGCGATGCCCTGGTTTCCCACCAGAGGAAGGCCACCGCGGACGCCGCGCTGATGCAGAGCAGCGCGACGACGCCCGCCGAGGCGAATCCGCCGCTCTCGGCGTCGATGACCGCGAAGATCAGCGAGGCGAGCGCGCCAGCGCCGAATACCCCGCCGGCTATGTCGACTCGGCGGGCGTCACGGTCAGCGTTCTCCGGTATGAAGGCGGCGGTCGCGGCGAGCGCCGCCAGGCCGAAGGTGATGTCGAACCAGAAGATCCCGCGCCAGCTCCAGACGCCGACCAGCACTCCGCCCAGCACCGGGCCGAGCGCGAGCGAGAAGCCGGATACGGCCGCCCAGACGCCGAGCGCCCGGTTGCGGCTGCGCTCTTCGGTGTACAGATGCCGCAGCATAGACAGCGTGCCAGGCTCGCTGGCGGCCGCGCCGAGGCCCATCACGCCCCGGCCGGCCAGCAGGAAGGCGAGCGCGGCCGACGGTGCGATGGTCTGCGCCAGCGCGCACATCAGCGCCCCGAGGCAGTACACGCTCACCCCGATCAGCATGACCTTCTTGCGGCCGAACTGATCGCCGATCATGCCGAAGATCAGCATCGCGCTGGCGAACGTCAGCGCGTAGGCGCCTACCACCCACTGCAGCTCGGAGACTCCGGCGTGCAGGCTGGTCTGGATGTTGGCAAGCGCGACGCTGACGACCGTTGTGTCGAGGAACGTCAGGAACAGCACCGTGCAGAGCGTCGCGAGCGCGATCGGACGATGCCGCCGCCAGACGGCGACCATCGCGCCAGCCGGGGGGACGAGTGCCTCGGTCACGCGCGCGCTAGCCCTTGCAGCCTGAAGGCAGTCCCTTAGACTTGCCGAGGTTCTCGATCTTGAGCAGGCCGCAGAAGCTGGCCAGGCCTACCTTCCAGGTGCCGTTCTGATAGACCGCGACGCCCGGCTGGTCCGACAGCGCGACCTGGCCGCTGGCCAGGATGTTGTAGATCACGCCCGCCTGGTCGGTGCCGGTCAGCGTGACCTTGCTGACTGTCGCCGTCGCCAGCTGGGCGAGCGGCGAGCCGGCCTGAGCCCTGATCACCGCCGCGAACACCGGCCCGTTCTGGAGCAGCGCGATCCGGCGCGCCGTCGGCGTCTTGGCATTGAAGAACGCGATCCAGTTGGTCTTGATCGCCGCCAGCGCTCCGGCGCCGGTGGCGGGCTCGGAGCCGGGCGGCGCCGAACTGGCGGGCGCGGAACTGGCGGCTGGCTGTGAGCTAGCTGAACTCGCGCTGGATGTCGGGCTGGAGCTGCCTCCGCTGCTGCATGCGGTCAGGGTCATCCCGGCGGCCATCATCAACGTGAATGACGCCAGGCCTAGTTCCCGGATTTGCAGATTGTGCATAGCTAGAGTCTGCCGCAGAAACCGGCTGTTGCCTAATGATGCGGATGATCCGATGGTCAGGTGTCGCGGCCCGGCCGGCGGCGCGGGTCGGCAACGCCGCGCCATGGGTCATAGTCGACTTCCAGCGCCTCCTGCGGCGGCCGCCGATCCGCCGGCACATGGCGGAGGTTCAGCCGGATCCTGGTCCAGGTCGATGACCGGCCGCGCATCGAATCCACGAGAATGTCGGCCGGCTCCAGGCACGCCGCTGCCTGCGGGTGCCTGGCCTTCCAGCGATCGAGGCCGGCCAGCGCCTCGGCCTGGCTGGCGGCGCGGGCCACCTCGATCAGCGGCATCGACGTGCGCCGACGCCCGGTCGGCCCGCTGCTCTTGCCCGGTGCGGCCGACGGCACCGCCGACGGCCAGGCAGCGCGCGCAGATCCGGCGGCGCCGGTCGGCCCGGTGGTGCGGGCCGGCCCGGCAGCGCGCGTAGATCCGGTGGTGCGGGCGGGCTCGGCGGTGTGCGCGGATCCGGTGGTGCGGGCGGGCTCGGTGGTGCGGCCCGGCCCGGCGGTGCCGGCCGGCTGCGAGGTACCGGCAGGTCCGTCGGTGGCGGGCATCGAGGCAGGCGGGCTGCCATCTGAGCTGACACGAGACCGGCGCTTGGATGGCTGCACCCGCGGCGCCTCGCCCTCGGCCTTGGTGAAATGCGGCGGCCACGGGGCGTCAGGAAGGCCCGACCGCTGGTCCCGTCCGGCGAGTTCGAGCAGTGGCTCGAGGGAGCCCGCGGCGGCATCGATCCCGGCCCACGGATCGCCGATCTCGGCGAACCGCGCCGGGACGGTGTCGATCGTGAACGCCGCGGGATCGCAGGCTGGCACCTCGTCCCAGGCCAGCGGGGCCGAGACCCGGGCGTCGGGAGTCGGCCGGATCGAGTAGCCGGAGGCAACCGTCCGGTCCTTGGCGTTCTGGTTGTAGTCGACGAAGACGCCGTGCCGCTCCTCCTTCCACCACCTCGAGGTCGCGATGTCCGGCGCGCGCCGCTCGATCTCCCGCGCCAGTGCCACCGCGCACGCGCGGACCTGGGTGAACGTCCAGCGTGGCTCGATCCGCGCGTAGATGTGGAAGCCGCGCGAGCC
Organism: Streptosporangiaceae bacterium; assembly: GCA_035604275.1. Lineage (GTDB taxonomy): Bacteria > Actinomycetota > Actinomycetes > Streptosporangiales > Streptosporangiaceae > Chersky-822. The sequence continues at coordinate 3,929 of DATNIU010000055.1, forward strand.
AGACGTCTTCGGCCAGCCAGTCAGCCCGAAATCGGCCAGGACCTCCCTGGCCACCATGGCCACGTCCAGGATCTGCTGGTACGGCACGCCGGGGACCGGGTCCAGGTCGACCCGGAGCTCGTCCGGGTGATCGGTGTCGGCCGCGCGCACCGGGTGCGGGTTGAGGTCGATGCAGCCCAGGTTCGCGACCCAGGCCAGCCCGGCGGCGTCGTTGATCACGACCTCTTCCGCCGTGCGGCCAGACGGAAAGCTCAGCTCTACCGTCTCGATCCAGTCCGGCCGTGACGATGGCGCCCGCTTCTGGAAGAACGCCTCGGCATCGGCCCCGTTGACGAAGCGCTTGAGCACCATCGGCCGGCCGCCAGCCGCGCGCAGGGCGCCGTCGGCGACGCTCAGGTAGTACCGGACGATGTCCAGCTTGGTCTTCCCGTTATGCGGAAAATAGACCTTGCCCGGGTTGGAGATCAGCACCTGGCGGCCGGCTACCTGAATGGACTCCTTGGGGTCAGGCATGCGCCCACGATAACCACCGCGGGCTCGGCGCCTGCCGGGGTGGTGCCTGCCGGGGTGGTGCCTGCCGGGGTGGTGCCTGCCGGGGTGGTGCCTGCCGGGGTGGTGCCCGCGGCACCCGTGGCGGCCGTGCGCACGATGTCGACGCGGGCGTTGCGGCCGACGGCCGTGGCGCCGATAACGGCGGCTGCCGCGACCGCGCTGAGCCAGCCGACGTGCTCGCCGAGCAGCAGCGCCGACCAGCCGAGGGTCAGGGCGGGCTGGGCGAGCTGCAAACGGCCGACCCTGGCCACGCCGCCGACCGCCATGGCGTGATACCAGGCGAAGAAGCCGAAGCACATCGATACCGCGCCGACGTAGCACAGCCCGGCGACGGCGCCGGCGCTGACCGGTCGGTGCTGGCCGGTGATCACGGCGGCCAGGGTGACCGGGCCGGTCACCGGCAGCGCCAGCAGCACCGCCCAGCAGATCACCCGCCAGCCGCCATGTTCGCGGGCCAGGGCCCCGCCTTCGGCATAGCCGAGGCCGGCCACCGCGATCGCCACGAGCAGCAGCGTGTCGGCCGGCCTGAGCTGACCGCCGCCCTGGATCAGCGCGAACCCGGTGACCACGGCGAGGCCGAGCGCCAGGGCGGCCCAGTAGGCGCGCCTGGGCCGCTCGCCGGCTCGGATCACGGCCATCCCGGCGGTGGCGGCGGGAATCAGCCCGGTCAGCACGGCGCCGTGCACGCTGCTGACGTCGCGCAGCGCGATCGCGGACAGCAGGCCGAATCCGATTCCGACGCATGCGGCGACGACCAGCATCCGGGGGATGGCCGCACGCGGCGGGAACAGGGGTTGCCGCCTGGCGATCAGCACGATGGCCGCGAGGCCCGCCGCGATCACGGACCGGCCGACGCCGACCTCGACCGGGTTGAACGAGGTCTCCGCGGCCGTGGTCGCCGGGAAGGTCACGCTGAAGCAGGTCACGCCGAACCCGCCGAGCAGCAGCGGCGCCGCTTTCCTGATGGGCGCCGCTTTCCTTATGAGCAGAGAAGTGCTTCTATTGTCTCTCATAAACGATGATAGCAATCGGTCCCCGGCTCTGGCCGAGCTTGAGCGCCTTATCCTGGCACTGCCGCCAGACAGCAGGCTGCCCTCGTACCGGGTACTACAGCAGCGCTACCATCTCAGCCCCGCCACAGTGCAGCGTGTCCTGGCCAGACTGGCCAGCCGGGGGCTGCTGGTGACCCGCTCGGGAAGCGGCACCTACACCGCGCCGCGCCGTGCCGCGGCGGCGGCGGCCGACGTCTCGTGGCAGACCCTTGCGCTCGGCAGCCGGGCCGGTCTCGGCGCCGACCTGGAGCGCCTGATCGAGCCCGCCGACCCCGATGCGCTGCCGCTGGCCAGCGGGTTCCTCGACGAGTCACTGCAGCCGCTGGGGCTGCTTGCCGCCGCCGCTTCACGGGCGGCCCGGCGCCCGCAGGGCTGGAGTCGGCTTCCGCCCCAGGGCCTGCCCGAACTGCGGGCTCAGTTCGCCGCCGAGACCGGCGGCTCGGTCACCGGGCAGAACGTGCTGATCACCCCGGGCGGGCAGGCCGCGCTCTCGGCGGCGTTCCGGCATCTGTGCGTGCCAGGCGACCCGGTGGTCGTGGAGTCACCGACCTACGTAGGCGCGCTCGCCGCCGCGCGGGCGGCCGGGCTGATGCTGGTGCCCGTGCCCGGCGACCGGGACGGCGTGCTGCCCGACGTGCTGGCCGACGCACTGGCCAGGACCGGCGCCCGGCTGGTCTACCTCCAGCCGCGGTACTCCAACCCGGCCGGTGCCGTGCTGGCGCCCGATCGGCGCGGCCCGGTGCTTGACGCGGTCGCCCGGCAGGGGGCGTTCCTGATCGAGGACGACTGGATGCGCGACTTCGATCTCGGGCCGCCGTCGCCGCCGCCGCTGGCCAGTGCCGACGACGACGGGCACGTGATCTATCTGCGGTCGCTGTCCAAGCCGGTCGCCGCGGGGCTTCGGGTGGCCGGCCTGGTGGCCCGCGGCCCGGTGCTTGCCAGGCTGCGCCGCGGGCGGATCAGCGACGACCTGTTCGTCGCGCCGGTACTCCAGCAGATCGCGCTCGACGTGCTGACCGCGCCCGGATGGCCCAGGCATCTGGGCGGCCTGCGGCGGGAGCTGCGGGAGCGCCGGGATGCCCTGGTCGCGGCCATCGCTGCGCTGCTTCCCGGCTGCTCGCTTGAGGTCATCCCGGCTGGCGGGGTGCACCTGTGGCTCCGGCTGCCCGAGGCCTGCCCGGACTCGGATGTGGCCGATCTGGTCGCGGTCCGCGGGCTGGCGGTCGGGCCGGGCCGGATGTCGTTCCCTGGCGAGCCGCCGGGAAACTACCTGCGGCTGAGCTATGCGTCAGCCGCCGCTCCGGCGCTGGTCCGTGCGGCCGAGATCCTTGCCGAGGTGCTCGACGCCTGGTAGCGCGTCAGGTCAGCACCTGGGCCGGCTGGCCTCCGGTGCGGCGCGAGGCCGGCCCGGCTTCCGGCCAGGCCGGGGCAGCGGGGCAGCGGAGCAGGTGAGCGCTGCCGGGACGGCTAGTGCCCGCGGGCGACCGCCTCGCGCATGCCCTGATTGGCAAGGGCGTCGGCGCGCTCGTTGCCGGCGTTGCCGGCGTGGCCCTTCACCCAGAGCCACCGGACCTGGTGCCGCTGCACCGCCGCGTCGAGGCGCTGCCACAGGTCCGCGTTCTTGACCGGCTTGCGGTCCGAGGTCCGCCAGCCGTTGCGCTTCCAGTTCGGCAGCCAGTTCATGATTCCGCTGCGCAGGTAGACGCTGTCGGTGTGCAGCTTGACCGTCGCAGGCCTGGTCAGGCTCTCCAGCGCCTGGATGGCCGCCATCAGCTCCATCCGGTTGTTGGTCGTGTCCGAGCGCTCGCCGCCGCACAGCTCCCTGGAGCGGGTGCCGTACTTCAGCACCGCGCCCCAGCCGCCGGGGCCAGGGTTCCCGCTGCACGCGCCATCGGTCCAGATCTCCACGACCGATCCGGCCGGCGCCTCCTTGTCTGCCATCGCAGGAAACCTACCGGGCGGGCAGCCTGCGGCGGGCGAAGTCGCGGCTAGCGGCCGGCATCTGAGCCGGCCGATCCGGCGGAGCGCAGGCCGGCATCGGGCGGGGGCTGGCCGATGTCAGGCGAGCGGCCGCCGAGGGTCAGGCCAGCTGTGCCAGGCCGGCGGCGAGCGGCTCAAGCATGCTCGGCGGCGCCCCGAGCGGCAGGCCGATGATGGCCAGGTCGGCGCCGGCGTCTGCGTAGGCCGCGGCCGTCCGCACCGCGGCGTCCAGCTCATCCGCCCCGTCCATCCGGACGTTGACCGAGCAGATGATCTCCGCCGGGTCGCGGCCGATCCGGGCGCAGTGCGCGAGCAGTGTCTCCTTCAGGTCCAGCCAGTCGGCGACATCGGAGGTGATCGCGTTCCACTGCTGTGCCCACCGGGCCGTGGTCCGCAGGGTCCTGGTCTTGCCGCGGCCGCCGATGACGATCGGCGGATGCGGGAGCTGCACGCACTTGGGCTCGCAGTACGCGTCGGTGAGCTGGACGTACTTGCCGTCGAATGTGGTGGTCCGCTGAGTCAGCAGCCTGACCATCGCCTCGACGCCCTCGTCGAAGCGGTCGAACCGTTCCCGCAGCGGCGGCAGCTCGATCCCGTACGCGTCGCACTCCTGCTTGTTCCAGCCCGCGCCGACGCCGAGCTCGAGCCGTCCGCCCGAGATGATGTCGGTCGTGGCCGCCATGTTCGCCAGCAGCGCGGGATGGCGGTAGATCATGCCGCTCACCTGGCAGCCGATCCTGATCCGGCTGGTCGCCTCGGCCATCGCGGCGAGCATCGTCCAGCCCTCGAAGTTCGGCCCCGCGGTGTCGCCGGTGAGCGGATAGAAGTGATCCCAGTTCCATGCGGACTCGAAGAGCTCGATCTGGTCGGCGGCCAGCCACAGGTCGCGGATCTGCGCCCAGGTCTGGTGCTCGGGCCTGGTCTTGATCGCAAAACGCATCGGTACTCCCTCGGTCGCTCAGCCAGAGTCCGCCCGGTCGGCGGCCGCTGCTGGCATGCTTCAATTGACGGCTCTGGTAGAGAAGCTAGCCGCAGACCGGCGCCGGCGGCGACCCGGGGATGCGCTGGTATCGCCCGGGACAGGCAGCCCCGCTGATCGCGGACCTGATCAGGGACCATGGCCTGCTGGCAGTCGGCGACCGCTACGACCTGACGTCGGGTGCGGTCGAGATCACCGCGTGACGCGATGTGGCACGCGCCGCGTCCTGCGCGGTGGTTTCACTGCACGGGACCCTTGAGGAATGAGTTTACCCAGTTTGTGACCGCGTCATCGCTGTAGTAGGCCGGAACGCTTCCCGGAATCAGCCATGGGGGGTCGCCGACTTCCATGTAGGATGCCGGGCAGTTGGGCAAGTCGGTGAAAGTCCTGGTGGCAATCGTCTGGCCGGTGCGGGCCACGATAATGCTCACTGTCGTGACAGCCTCAGTACGGAGCAGCCTGCCGACCTTTCCGTCGCTGCCTTCGTAGCTGCCGCAGGACAGGTGCTGCTCGCGCTCTGTGACGTAAGCGACTAGCTGAACCTCGGTCACGAACTTCGGCCGGAGTGCGCTCTTGCCCCGGTGATTGCTCTGCCACTGGAATTCGACGGTCTGGTTCCAGGGGTCATCGTCGCGGTACCTTCCGATGAAGACCAGCGGATGACGGTAGCCCTTGTAGACGGCGGCCCTGGCCACGCCTCGCCCGTGCGCGACCCTGGCGAATGCCCGCACGAATACCTGCGAGGCTCCCTGCGCAGACCAGTCGACAGGCGCGGGTCCCGTGGGCGACGGGCTGACGACTGGCGCGGAGCTGCTAGCTGCGGGAGCGGTTGCGGCCCCGGCCGGGCTGCTAGCGGCCGGAGCCGTCGTGCTGCTGCCGGAGCCGCCGCACGCTACCGCGATCCCGGCCACAGCAGTCATGACGACCGCCCGCGCCGACCTGACGAGTCGTCTGGACGGCATCTTGCCAGCCAACATGCCGATGTTCTCGCGTTGACCGGGCGTCTGACGGCAGGAGCGCGACTGCCTGATCGCGATGCGCCGCATGGCGGCGCAGCAGGTTACGTTGTGACGCATAGCAGGTCATCTCCCCGCTGAACGGCTCTGGCCGCAACGTTGACAGCATGATCAATCGCTTTCACGGTCTCATGTGCGCGTCGGCCGCATGAGATGGCAAAAGGCATCAGTCATCCGGGACCGAAGTCCCATGCGTCAGGCGACCGTACGAGTAGTGACATTTCCGGTCACAGAGGCGATAGGCCTAAAATCAGGGTGACTGTCGGGCCAGCCGATGCCGGTCATGGACGCGCCTCGCCCCGGCACGTGATTGCGGGATCCGGATCACGCTCGGGCAAGCAAGTCGTCGGCCGCCTCGGCGAACAGGGCCGTGTGGGTGTCGACGTCGGCGGCCGTCGTGGCCGGGCAGATCAGCGCCATGTTGTGGAACGGCGTGATCAGAACACCGCGATTGGCCAGGTACAGGTGCAGGTACTCGTCCAGCGCGAGATCTGCCGCGGCATCCGACTCGCCGCCCGAGCGCGGCGGGCGCGGGCAGAACCGGTACTCGGCGCGCGCGCCGAGCTGCACGATGTTCCACGGCAGGCGGCGGGTGCTCAGTACCGCTCTGACGCCGGCGGTGAACCGGTCAGCCAGGCCGATCATGGCCGCGAACGCGTCATCGGTCAGGACGTGCTCAAGCGTCGCCCGCATCGCGGCGACCGACAGCGCGTTGCCGGCCAGGGTGCCGCCGACGCCGCCGACGTCGCAGATGTCAGCCGACTCGTCGGCCAGGATCCGGTCGGCAAGCTCGGCGGAGAGCCCGAACGCCCCGCACGGGATGCCGCCGCCGATCGACTTGCCGATGGTCACGATGTCGGGTTCGAGCTGCCAGGCCCGCGTGCAGCCGCCCGGACCCGCGCTGAACGTGTGCGTCTCGTCGTTGATCAGCAGCGTGCCGTGCGCCCTGGTCAGATCCCTGACCGCGGCGAGGTAGCCAGGCTCGGGCAGTACGATGCCGATGTTGGTCAGCGCGGGCTCCATCAGCAGGGCAGCGACGTCCTGGCCGGCCAGCTCGCGCTCCAGAGCGGCCAGGTCGTTGAACTCGACGACGCGGGTGGTCACGGCCGGATCGACCGGCGCTCCGACGTTGCCCGGCCGGGACCGCGGTCCGCCCGGCGTGGCGATCACGAACGACTCGTCCACGCTGCCGTGGTAGCAGTAGCTGAAGACGGCGACCCTGGGACGTCCGGTGATCTGCCGCGCCAGCCGCAGCGCCCACCGGTTAGCGTCGGTGGCCGACAGCGTGAAGCTCCAGCGGGCCGGCCCGAACCGGCGGGTCAGGTCGGCCGCGACCCAGGCGGCATCCTGCGTGGGCAGCATGGTCGTCGCCCCGCCGAGCTCGCCGTATCTCCTGGCGACCGCGGCCCGGACCGGCTCGGGGGAGTGCCCGGCCATGGCACCGGTGTCACCGAGGCAGAAATCGGTGAAGGCATTGCCGTCGATGTCGGTCAGCCCGGCGCCTCGGGCGGTCGCCAGGTACAGCGGGAAGCCGCCCGGCCACATCCGCATCCAGGTCATCGGCACGCCGCCGAGCAGATGCTGGCCCGCCCGCTCGAACGCGGCACGCGAGCCCGGGTGAGCGGTTCGGTACGTCGCTCGCTCGTGGCCGATCAGCGTGGCGAGACGCGCACGGTCGATCCGCGCCGGATCGGCGGTTGCCGGACCAGCGGATCGCTCTGCGCCTGCTGCCTGCTGGGCTTCCCGCTCCGGTGTCACGGAACCTCCGGACGTTCCTGGCAAGAGACTGATGGGTCGGAGAACGAACGCTCTGTGCTGCCTTACCCGCAGGCGAGTCAGGCAGGCTGAGCCAGGGGCATGCCGCAGTCGGATACCGCCCGTGCGAGCGCTTTGTCATAAGTAACGAACGCGGTGAGTGCAGAGCCGATACGCCGCGCGCTCACCAGGTGGATAGCGTCAAGGGATCCGACACCTGGGTCGCTGTCGAACGCAGCGCCTTCGACGAATGAGCCGGTGTTCACCACGACGAGGTCGATGCTGTCCAGAAGCGCGGCGGCAGCGTTCAGCCGGACCCCGAGCACTGCCGCATCAACCCGGAGACGGCGATCCTGGTCATAGCAGGATCGACGGGCTGACCTGAGCACCTCTGTCAGTGCCAGCTCGCAGCTGACGGTCCCCGAGTGCCGTCCCTCCAGGTACCGCTGCAGCGCGGGTGTCTCAGGCTCGGCGATGATCAATTTCACGAGCGCGCAGGAATCGAGATAGATCACGTCCGTTCCAGGGCACGCAAATCGGCTAGAACCTCGGACAGCGATGGTCCGTCCGTGATCGGCGGGAGCGGTGTCCAGGCGCTAAGTTCCTCTCGTCGCCGTGGCCTCAGCTCGCCAGCAATGATCATTTCTGCCCGGCGTCGTTCACCCGCTGTCATGGGCACCAGCCAGGCGATTGGCTGTCCGTTGCTAGTCACCGGCACCGGGTGGTCGATGCGACTGACCTGGCCAGCAGTCAGTTTGCCCAGCTCGCGCATGCTGATGGCATAGGTGGCGACCGTAGTTGGCTGAGGCCGGCCGCGCCGTGCTCGCCTGACCGCCGGGCGGCCCGGAGTGACCGATGACTCGAGCTCAGTAGACATGACCGACACTTTATCAATGCGTCGGACACTTTGCTAGAGTGTCGGACGACATCGCTGATCCAGACGTGAAAGGTGCCCGGCGTGCACGTACTGATCTCGGCGGACATGGAGGGAGTCACCGGCGTCACGTGCCCGCAGGACGTGGAGCCCGGCACGGCGCGCTGGGAGTACTTCCGCGCGATGCTGACCGGCGACGTGAACGCGGCCGTGACCGGATTCCTCGCGGCCGGCGCGGACAAGGTCACGGTGAACGAGGCCCATGCCGACAAGCGGAACCTGCTGCTCGGCGACCTCGACGAGCGTGCCGTCGCGATAGTCGGGACGCATAAGGCCTTCGGCATGATGCAGGGTATCGACGCCGGAGTCGATGCCGTCGCGTTCGTCGGCTATCACGCGGGCGCCGGGCATCAGGGCGTGCTCGCGCACACCTACCTGGGCACCACGCTCGTCGACGTGCTGATCAACGGCTCGCCAGCCAGCGAGGGCCGGATGAACGCGCTGCTGGCGGCCGAATTCGGCGTGCCGGTCGTGCTGATCACCGGAGACGATCTGACCTGTGAGGACGCCGCTGGCTGGGCACCAGGCGCGGAACGGGTCGCGGTCAAGCGGTGCGTGGACAGATATACGGCCGCATGCCTGTCTCCGGTCAGGACCGCAGTGCTGATCAGGGACGCCGCCTCGGCGTCGCTGGCCAGGCTGGCCGCCTCGGCGGGACAAGCCCGGCCAGAGGGGCCGTTCTGCTACGAGGTGGAGTTCGACGCGGCCAACCCCGTGGTCGCGTGCACGGCCATTCCCGGCGTGCGGCAGACCGGGCCGCGCCGCGTCGAGTTCACCCTGACCACGATGGCCGCGGCCATCCGCTGCTTCAAGGCCGTCACAGTCCTGGCCGCCGCCTCAGTGGAGCAAGGCTACGGATGAGTCACGCGGCTCCCGGGTACAGCGCCGGGTCTACTGGTCGAAAGGTAGCAGCCGGAATGTGGGAAACCGTGTGTTCAGCGGGGTAACCGTACGGAAATGGCGCTGATCAAGGGTAAGAACCTCATTTGTTCGATGCCGATCGGCCAAGATCATGTTCACCGCATCCGTAACACCGATGGCGAGGTCCAGGTACTTGTCTGCCAGGCCGCGGGCGGTCCGCAGATCATCAAGGTCGACCTCGGCCAGCTCATACGCTCCGCTGGTCAGGTCGCCGAGCATCTCTGTCTCGGCCCTTACCCCAGCCCGGGTGAGAACGAGATAATCGAGTTCAGCGATGACGAGGCGCCGCCAAGCGGTTCAAGGCCGAGCCGGGATCAGCGCCGGCGGGCTACGCCGCAGTAGAGGACGCGGGACCCGTCGCTGTCGGCTGCCTCGGGATCCTCCGCGCCCCATATGCCGACGTAGCCGACGGCGGGCTCGGCGCCCTGGTACGGCGGAACCAGATCGAGACCGTCGAAGAACCGCGCCACCTCGGCCCGCGATCGCGGGTAGAGCCGCTCGGCTGCGCGCGCGTACAGCGCGAGGCCCGCCTGCACCATCCGCGGCGGCAGCCTGTCCATGGTTGCGTGCGACAGCGCCAGATAGCTGCCGGGCGCAAGAGCGGCCATGAAGCGCGCCACCAGCCCCCACGGGTCGCCGTCGTCGGCGACGAAATGCACGACCGACGTCATCAGCAGCCCGGTCGGCTTCCCGAGGCCGATGAGCTCGCGCAGTGCTGGGTGGTCAAGGATGCTGTCCGGATCGCGCATGTCCGCGAGGATGAACGTCGTGCTCCCGTCGTCGGCCAGCAGCTCCCTGGCGTGCGCGGCCACCATCGGGTCGTTGTCCACGTAGACCACCCGGGCGCCAGGGTCGATCTGCTGCACGGCCTCGTGCGTGTTGCCCCTGGTCGGCAGCCCGGAGCCGATGTCGATGAACTGGCGGACGCCGCGCTGCGTGATCCATCTGGCGGCCCGCTGATGGAATCCGCGGTTCGCCCACGCCGCGTCGGAGAGCTCAGGCATCACTTTCCGCACTCGCTCGGCGGCGTCACGGTCTGCCTGGAAGTTGTTCTTACCGCCCAGGTAGTAGTCGTACAGCCGGGCCGGGCTCGGCGTCGAGGGGTCCACTCCGGGCGGAACCAGCTCGGCCTCGGTCATCTGGCCTCCATCGTGGTCATCGGGTCCAAGCCTGGCACGAACCGCGCCGACCCGCGAAACGCGATATGCACAGACGAGGATCTTAAGCCTCGGGCGCGGCGGGAACGCACCTAAAATGGCCGGATGCCTTCCCCCGCGGCCACCCCTGATCTGGCCGGCGCGCAGGAGGTGCTCAGCCGGGTCTTCGGTTACAGCTCGTTCCGCGGCGCGCAGCGCGATGTCATCGAGCACGTTATCGCCGGCGGCGACGCGCTGGTTCTGATGCCCACCGGGGGCGGCAAGTCGCTGTGCTACCAGATACCCGCACTGGTCCGGGCCGGCACCGGCGTCGTCATCTCGCCGCTGATCGCCCTGATGCAGGATCAGGTGGACGCGCTCCAGGCGCTCGGCGTGCGGGCCGGGTTCCTCAACTCCTCGCAGGGTCCGGCCGAGCGCCGCGTGGTCGAGTCCAGCTTCCTGGCGGGCGAGCTTGACCTGCTGTACCTGGCGCCGGAGCGGCTGCGCGCAGAGTCGGCGCTGCGGCTGCTCGACCGCGGCACGATATCGGTGTTCGCGATCGACGAGGCGCACTGCGTCGCGCAGTGGGGGCACGACTTCCGGCCTGACTATCTCGCCCTGTCCGTGCTGCACGAACGCTGGCCGGCAATACCCAGGATCGCGCTCACGGCCACGGCTACCCGTGCGACGCGAGCCGAGATCGCCGCCAGGCTGAGCCTGGAGTCGGCCAGGCATTTCGTCGCGAGCTTCGACCGGCCGAACATCAGGTACCGGATCGAGCCGAAGGCCGAGCCCGGACGTCAGCTGCTTGAGCTGCTCCGCACGGAACACGCGGGGGACGCCGGCATCGTTTACTGCCTGTCGCGTGCCTCGGCCGAGAAGATCGCGGAGCTGCTGGTGCGCAACGGGATCACGGCGCTGCCTTACCACGCCGGGCTCGACAGTCGCACGCGCACGATCAACCAGGCCCGCTTCCTGCGCGAGGACGGGCTTGTCATGGTCGCGACGATCGCGTTCGGCATGGGTATCGACAAACCGGACGTGCGATTCGTTGCCCATCTTGATCTTCCCAAGTCGGTGGAGGGCTATTACCAGGAGACCGGCCGGGCCGGCCGCGACGGCCTGCCTGCCACGGCATGGCTCGGCTACGGCCTCCAGGACGTGGTGCTCCAGCGCAGGCTGATCGACAGCTCCGAAGGCGACCTCGCGCACCGCCGCAGGCTGGCCGCCCACCTAGACGCGATGCTGGCGCTCTGCGAGACCGTCGAGTGCCGCCGGGCGCAGCTGCTCGGCTATTTCGGGGAGGACGCTGCCCCGTGCGGCAACTGCGACACCTGCCTGTCACCGCCGCAGACCTGGGACGGCACCATCGCCGCGCAGAAGCTGCTCTCGGCGGTGCTGCGGTTGCAGCGCGAGCGGCGCCAGCGGTTCGGTGCCGGGCAGGTGATCGACATCCTGCTCGGCCGCAAGACGGCCAAGGTGATCGAGCACGATCACGCGTCACTGACGGTGTTCGGCATCGGCGCGGAACTGCGGGAGAGCGAATGGCGGGGCGTGGCGCGGCAGCTACTAGCCCGCGGCCTGCTGACGGTCGAGGGCGATTACGGGACGCTCGCCCTGACCGACAGCAGCAAGGCGGTGCTCGCCGGGCAGCATCAGGTGCTCCTGCGGCGTGAGCCGGAGCGGGCCGCACGGGCTGCCAGGCCGGCCAGGGCAGCGAAGGCCGCCGGGCCTGCCGGTCAGCCGGGCGAGCTGTCCGAGGCCGCGGCGGCGGTCTTCGAGCGGCTCCGCGCCTGGCGGGCAGCCGCAGCCAGGGAGCAGGGCGTGCCCGCCTATGTGATCTTCCACGACGCCACTGCGCGCCAGATCGCCGCCGATGCTCCGGCTACCCTGGCCGAGCTAGGCACGATCAGCGGTATCGGCGAGGCCAAGCTGGCCAGGTACGGGCAGCAGATCCTGGACCTGCTGCTGGCGCAGGAGCCGTGATGGAACTCAGCCAGGAGTGGGCCGCGGTGCTGCGGAACGAGGCCGCCGGGTACGCGCGGGTCGCGCTGGACAACATCGGCAGGGAGTTCCCGACAGCCGTCCATCAGGTGCTGACCGGGCCGGATGACCGGCCGGTCCGGCCGCGGGAACTGACCCCGGTCTTCTACGGCAGCTTCGACTGGCATTCCTGCGTGGAGATGCACTGGCTGCTGGTCCGGCTGCTGCGGGTAGCCGGCGACGCCGTCCCGGCCGGGGAGATCAGGCAGCTGCTTGACGTGCAGTTCACCAGAGCCGGGCTGGCGGCCGAGGCGGCTTTCATCGCCGGCCGGGCCGGCCCCGGCCAGCGTCCCTACGGATGGGGCTGGGCACTCACGCTGGCCCACGAGCTGAGCACCTGGGAGGACCCGGACGCGGAACGCTGGGCCCGCACCCTGGCACCGCTGGCCGGCGCGGTCTGCGACCGGTTCCTTGGCTGGCTGCCGAAGGCGACCTACCCGGTTCGCTACGGCCTGCATCCGAACAGCGCCTTCGGCCTGTCTCGTGCGCTGCCCTACGCCACCAGGCGGGCCAAGGCCGGGGATACCGCGCTGGCTGAGGCGATCACGGCTAAGGCGCGCGCCTGGTTCGGCGCCGACGTCGATTATCCGGGCGGCTACGAGCCGTCGGGGCACGACTTCCTGTCGCCCGCGCTGGCCGAGGCCGAGCTGATGGCCCAGATTCTGCCTGGCGCGGAGTTCGCCGCGTGGCTCGGCCGGTTCCTGCCCGGCCTCGAGTCCGGTCAGCCCGCCGCGCTGTTCACCCCAGCGGTGGTCTCCGACTCAAGCGACGGCCAGATCGCGCACCTGCACGGCCTGAATGCCAGCCGGGCCTGGTGCTGGCGTCGGCTGGCCGAGACCGTGGCACCCGATGATCCGCGAGTCGGCCTGGCGCTCGCCGCCGCACGACGACATGCGGACGCGGCGCTGCCGCATGTCATCGGCGACAACTACATGGTCGAACACTGGCTAGCCGCCTACGCGGTCCTGCTGCTCAGCTAGCGCAGCCGGTGATGCTCCGGTCAGCCGCCGTAGATTCCGGAAATCTCCGCATCCGAGCTGTGCACCGCGCAGAACAGATTGACGGATCCCGTGGTGAGCAGCACGTTGCCTTCGGACAGATTCTGTTTATAAGTCTTCATCATGTTTTGAATCGTGGTGACTCGATCGCCCGAATTCATGCCTTCGTAGCTACCGCACGACGTGGTAGCACCGCCGGCCTGCGAGCAACCGGTGACGACGACCGCAATACCGGCCGAAAGGATCGCTGCCATTAGGCGCTTCATATCGATAATTCTCCCGAAATTGGGGACTGGGAGCCACAGTCAGTCTGGTGAGCTGGAACATCGTATTCTAGCCAGCTAAAATGGCCGGCTGAGTGGAATATCGTCGACTTAGCACGGCTTTCAGTGATGTTAACGCCCGTTATATGAGAAATGTGGCCACGAAATCCGTGCTAAGTCGCGGATCGGCGTTCGCGGTCGGAAGGAACGCCCGTCTAGAGCGCCCAGCCGAGTGCGCTCAGTCGAGCGCGCTCAGCCTGGTCCGTGGCACGGCGGCCACGGGCTCCGCTGGGGGCCGGCGTCAGCGACCGCGGCTTGCTGCCCAGATCTCCACGAGTCGCGGTCAGACTCCGGCGGGCAGGCCGGCCAGGGCGCTCTCGATCACGCTGTCGGCCAGCGTCAGGTCCTCGATCTGACCGGCGATGTAGTCACCGTAGGCCTGGAGGTCGAGCAGGCCGTGGCCGCATAGCGCGGTCAGGATGACCTTCTCCTCGCCGGTCTCCTTGCAGCGCAGCGCCTCCTCGATGCAGGCGGCGACCGCGTGTGTCGGCTCGGGCGCCGGCACGATCCCCTCGGTCCTGGCGAAGCGCAGCCCGGCGGCGAAGCACTCGGACTGCGGCTTGGCCACGGCCTCGATCAGGCCAAGCTCGTAGATGTGCGACAGGAGCGGCGACATTCCGTGATAACGCAGTCCTCCGGCGTGAATCGGGTCAGGCATGAACTCGTGCCCGAGGGTGTGCATCTTCAGCAGCGGGGTGAAGCCGGCCGTATCGCCGAAGTCGTAGGCGTACACGCCGCGGGTGAAGGACGGGCAGGCGGCCGGCTCGACAGCCCTGATCACCGGGTTCATCCGGCCGGCCAGCTTCTCCCGCAGGAACGGGAACGCGAGGCCGCCGAAGTTGGAGCCGCCGCCGGTGCATCCGACGATCACGTCAGGGGTGTCACCGGCCTCGGCCAGCTGCTTGATGGCCTCCTCGCCGATGATCGTCTGATGCATGAGCACGTGGTTGAGCACGCTGCCCAGCGAGTACCTGGTGTCTGGATTGCTGCCGGCCACCTCGACGGCCTCGCTGATCGCGATTCCGAGGCTGCCGGTCGAGTCAGGGTGGGCGGCCAGGATGGCCCGTCCGGCGGACGTGACGTCGGAGGGGCTTGGGTGGACCGTCGCGCCGTATGTCTCCATCAGCATCTTCCGGTACGGCTTCTGGTCATAGGACGAGCGCACCATCCAGACCTGCAAGTCGATGCCGAACAGGGCGCACGCGAACGCCAGCGCGCTGCCCCACTGCCCTGCGCCGGTCTCGGTGGTCAGCTTCCTGACGCCCTCGGCCGCGTTGTAGTACGCCTGCGGCACAGCGGTATTCGGCTTGTGCGATCCGGCGGGGCTCACGCCCTCGTACTTGTAGTAGATCCTTGCCGGAGTGCCGAGGTCCTGCTCTAGCCGGCGCGCGCGGTACAGCGGGGTCGGCCGCCATAGCCGGTACACGTCGAGCACGGGCTCGGGGATGGCTATGTGCCGGTCGCCGGAGACCTCCTGCATGATCAGCGCCATCGGGAACAGCGGCGCCAGGTCGTCGGGGCCGACCGGCTCGCGGGTGCCCGGATGCAGCGGCGGAGGCGGAGGCGCGGACAGGTCGGGGATGATGTTGTACCACTGCCGCGGCATCTCCGACTCTTGCAGAACGTACTTGACCTGGTTCTCCATGGTTCCTCCGGGACTGCCGAGCCGTCTGGTCGCAACGTTAGCCGAGTGACTGACCGGGTGGAAGCGAGTGGGTGAACGCTCCAGGCGGCTGGGTCCTCCGTGTGCCAGAGCGTAACTATAACCAGTCTGCGTGGTCTATGGCTGCGACGCCGTTATGACAGTAATTGCGCGACGCCGGAATCACGGCAGAGCATGACAAGGCGGGAAGCTGTCTCGCCATCCGCCGGGGAATGCGCTGTCGGCTCGTGGTGTCACCCCGTGTGACCTGCGGTGGATCGGTTGCGATGGACACTGCGGCGTGGAATCGTTAGGCGGTGGAGTCGGACTGGCCGGCTAGTCTGCATAGGCAGATGCCAGTTGGTTTGACCGTGACTAGCGGAGCATTGCTTGCGGCCCGTGAGCGCTCAGGCGTCCGGGTGCGAGGTCATGCGGGTGACGTCACGAGGCGGCGGGTAGCGGAGGTGCTGGTCTTGTCTGTGCTGGCAGGCTCCTGGCGGCTGGCGGCCCGTCGTCTCCCGTGCCGGTGGTCCTGGTAGTCGTGGCGCCGGGACGCAAAGGTCGGCATAAGCCCGGGCGGGACGAGGCTGGGGATAACGGCGCGCCCGGGGCTGCCGCACAGGGACGCCAGCCGGGGCAGCGCGGCCGGGGTAAGCCAGGCCCTGATGGGGACAACGAAGCCGAGCAGTGGCTCACTCCTTATCGCATCGTGCCCCCGGCCCGGCCGGCCAGGTCGCAGCGCGATGACTGGCGGGAGGCGCCAGCCCAGGTCTGGCATGAACCCGATGAGCGTCAGGAACGGCCGCCGCAGAACTGGTACGACCCCGCGACGCAGCGGATGTACAGGCCCGAACGCGGCGGTATTGACCCTGGAACGCGAAATGATCATGGCGGGCGCGCCTGGCGCGGGCCGGAGCCGCCTCCGGCGTCGGCAGGGCATCAGGCCGGGACATGGCGCGGCGGTCCGGAGCCGCCGAACGGGTACGGTCCCGGTGGTCCGGGCTGGCAGGGGAGTGGTCCGGGTCCGCAGCAGTGGGCCGGGCCGGTGCCGCAGGATGGTTATGGCCCGGCCGGGCAGCGGTGGCAGGGGCCGGGGCCTGGGGCTGGGCGCGGTCCTGGTCCGCAGCAGCAGTGGGCTGGGCCCGGGCCGCAGGACGGGTACGGTCCTGGTGGTCCGGGCTGGCAGGGGCGTGGTCCGGGTCCGCAGCAGTGGGCCGGGCCGGTGCCGCAGGATGGTTATGGCCCGGCCGGGCAGCGGTGGCAGGGGCCAGGCCCCGGCCCTCAGGACGGTTATGGTCCGGCCGGTCAGGCATGGCAGCAACGCGGCCCCGGGCCGCTGGACGGGTACGGTCCGCCTGATCAGCAGTGGCAGGGGCGAGGGCCTGGGGTTCAGGGCGGGTACGGCCCCGGCGGC
>DATNIU010000056.1:0-49076 GCA_035604275.1 Streptosporangiaceae bacterium
CAGGCCAGCGGCTCCAGCTTCGCCAGCCGGTCGAAGACGTGACTCAGCCTGGACAGGTAGCGCTCGGGGCGGCAGACCTCGTCCAGTCGTGCCTGGTCGAGCGACTGGCCGCGCCGCGCCGCGTGCTCGCTCAGCGCCTCCCGGAACGACCCGCCGCTCTCCCATGCCTGCATCGCGGCGGCCTGGACCAGGGCGTAGGCGCTCTCGCGTGACATCCCGGTCTCGATCAGCTCAAGCAGGACGGCCGAGGAGTAGATTAGGCCGCCGGTGGAGTCCAGGTTGGCGCGCATCCTGGCCGCGTCCACGACCAGCCCGGTCACCAGTCCCGTGGTCTGCTCGAGCAGGTAGTCGGCGGCGATGGCGGCGTCGGGAAGCGCCACCCGCTCGGCCGACGAATGCGAGATGTCGCGCTCATGCCACAGCGGTATCCCCTCGAGCACCGGGACTACCTGGGCGCGGACGATCCTGGCCAGGCCGCAGATTCGCTCCGAGCGCACCGGGTTCCTCTTGTGCGGCATCGCCGACGAGCCCTTCTGCCCCGTCGTGAAGGCCTCGGAGAGCTCCCTGACCTCGGTCCGCTGACCGTGCCTGACCTCGAGAGCGACCGCCTCGCAGACGGTGGCTATCAGCGCCAGGACGCTGACCCACTCGGCGATCCCGTCCCGCATGACTACCTGGGTAGCCACGTCGGCCGGCCGCAGGCCGAGCTCGGCCATCACCTCAGCCTCGGTGGCCGGGTCGATGCTGGAGTACGTGCCCACCGGGCCGGACAGCTTCCCGACCGCGACCGACTCCCTGGCGCGGGCCAGCCGCCGGCCGCAGCGCGCCATCGCGAACGCGAAGTCGGCGACCCGGTGACCCCAGACGTCGGGCTCGGCATGGATGCCGTGGGTGCGGCCGGCCCGGAGGGTGCCGCGGTGGGCAAGCGCGTGGTCGCGCAGCACCCTGGTGAGCGTCCCGGTCCTGGCGATCAGCAGGTCGGTGGCCTCGGCAAGCTGCACGGCCAGGGCGGTGTCGAGCAGATCGGACGACGTCATCCCGAAGTGGACGTAGCTGGCCGCCGCGCGCGGGCTGGTGCCGTCCGCCCAGGCTGACAGGAACGCGATCACGTCATGGTTCGTGACCGCCTCGATGGCGGCCACGGCCTCCGGGGCCGGCGGCGGCGCGGCCATGACCGGCGCCACGCAGTCGGCTGGCACGATCCCGGCCCTGGCCTGCGCCTGGAGCACGAGCGTCTCGACCCGGCACCAGAGCTCGTACTTGTGCGCCTCGCTCCAGACCCGGCCCATCTCGGCCAGCGTGTAGCGCTCGATCACGCGCTCTATCCTGCCGTAACATCCCGCGCCCGGTCGGCGCTGGCTGGCCCGCGGCCCTGGCTGGCTGGCCCGCGGCCCTTCCAGGCGAGCCTGCGGCCGCCGGCCGCCGGCCGCAGCCGTCCGGGGACTGCTCGGCGCCGGGTCATATGACCGGGCGCAGCTGGACGGTCTGGTCGCGCCGCGGGCCGACGCCGATCGCGCTGACCGGCGCGCCGATCATGTCCTGGAGCGTTTCGACATAGCGGCGGGCGCCGCCCGGAAGCTCGGCTAGTGACGTCGCGCCCGATATGTCGTCGCTCCAGCCGTCCAGGTACTCATAGACCGGCCTGGCGTGATGAAACTCGGTCTGCGTCATGGGGATCTCGTCGTAGCTGGTCCCGTCGATCTCGTAGCCGACGCAGACCGGCACCTTGTCCAGCCCGGACAGCACGTCGAGCTTGGTGATGAAGTAGTCGGTGATCCCGTTCACCCGGGTGGCGTACCTGGCGACCACCGCGTCGAACCAGCCGGTGCGGCGCGCCCGGCCGGTGGTGACTCCGTACTCGCCGCCGACCTGCCGCAGCCAGTCGCCGCGGGCGTCGGTGAGCTCGGTGGGGAACGGGCCGGCGCCCACCCTCGTGGTATAGGCCTTGATGATGCCGATCACCTTGCTGATCCTGGTCGGCCCGATTCCCGAGCCTGCGCAGGCGCCGCCCGCCGCCGGCGACGACGAGGTGACGAACGGATAGGTTCCGTGATCGACGTCGAGCAGCGTTGCCTGGGCGCCTTCCAGCAGGACCACCTGGCCGGCGTCCAGCGCATGGTTCAGCACCAGGCCGGTGTCGGCCACGTATCGCGCGATCCGCTCGCCGTAGCCGATGTACTCGTCAGCGACGGCCGACGCGTCGATCCCGCGCCGGTTGTAGACCTTGGTGAGCACCTGGTTCTTCTCGCGCAGCACAAGCTCAAGTTTCTGGCGCAGGATCGCGGGGTCGAACAGGTCCTGTACCCGGATGCCCATCCTGGCGGCCTTGTCGCTGTAGGCGGGTCCGATGCCGCGCCCCGTGGTGCCGATCCTGGCCTGGCCCAGGTAGCGCTCGGTGACCTTGTCCAGTGCCACGTGGTGCGGCATGATCAGGTGCGCGCTGGCCGAGACCAGCAGCCGGTCACAGGAGAACCCGCGCTTCTCGATGCCGTCGATCTCGGCCAGCAGGACGGCCGGATCGACCACCACGCCGTTGCCGATGACCGGCGTGGCGTGCGGGGACAGCACTCCGGACGGCAGCAGATGCAGCGCGTAGCTCTCGGAGCCGATGACGACGGTGTGCCCGGCGTTGTTGCCGCCCTGGTATCTGACGACGTAGTCGACCCTGTCGCCGAGCAGGTCGGTCGCCTTGCCCTTGCCCTCATCGCCCCACTGAGCGCCTACGATCACGATGGCGGGCATGTCACCAGGCTAGCGGGCCGCCCCGGTTGACCGACGCGGACCTGCCCGATCGAGGTTTCGCCGCGATAGCTCCGGGCCGGGCTGGCCCGGCTACCTGATCGACGGCAGGGCCGCCGCGGCCGTCTGGCTTGACTCGCGCAGGAACTTGGTGATCCGGTCCGCCTCGTCGTCCTCGCCGATCGCCGCCGCGGCGGCGCCAAGCAGGTGGAGCGATCGCAGGAAGCCGCGGTTCGGCTCGTGCTCCCAGGGAATCGGCCCGTATCCGTGCCAGCCTGCCCGGCGCAGCTGGTCCAGCCCGCGGTGATAGCCGGTCCGCGCGTAGGCATAGGCCATGACCGGATCCTGGCTCAGCGCCCGCTCGGCCAGCGCCGCCCAGGCCGCGCAGCAGGAGGGGAAGCGCGCCGCCACCGTCGCCGGGTCGTCACCAGCGCGAAGTGCCGCGCTCGCCTGCTCGTTGTCCGGCAGGTAGGTCGGCGGCGGCGTCGGGTGCGCGAGCAGGTTCTCGTGGGTCATGCGTACATCCTGCCGCATCCGGCGGACCCACGCTGGCTGGCCTCAGCGGCCTTCCGCGGCTGGCCTCAGCGACCGTCTGCGACCTCAGCGACCGTCTGCGACCTCAGCGGCCGTCTGCGACCTCAGCGGCCGTCCCGCGGGCCGAACGCGGCGATCGCGTCGGCGTCACTGGCCGCCGACCTGACGTAGTACTCGGCCCACTCGCCGGCCTCGGGATAACCGGATTCGGCCGCGATCCGCGCGCAGGCCCGGTCGAGATCGAAGTCGGTGACGCGTAGCTGGACCCCTGGGCCGAGCAGCGCCCAGTGCGCGCCGGCCCCGCCGTAGGGCATCCCGACGCTGCCCGGGTTGACGGCGAGCCGCCGGTGCGCCAGCCGGGCGAACGGCATGTGCGTGTGACCGCAGACCACGGTGCTGACCTGAGAGTCGAGGCCATCGAAGACCTCTGCCCAGCGCTCGAGCCGGGAGTCGGCGAGCACCACCTCCTCGTCATCGCGCGGCGTCGCATGGCAGAACAGCACCGTCCCCAGGCCGCCGACCGGCAGCGTCCTGGACAGCGGCAAGCTGGCGAGAAGATCGATCTGGTCAGCGCGCAGCTGCCCGGCCGCCCACGGGGAGATGGAATCGGGCATCGAGGTACGCCGTTGGCGGCGGAACTCGACAAGCTCGCGGTCGGCGTTGCCCCGGATCCAGATCGCGCGGTCGCCGAGCGCGCGGAGCGTGTCGAGCGTCTCGGCTGGCTGCGGGCCGGCCGCCAGGTCGCCGGTGAGCACGAT
Organism: Streptosporangiaceae bacterium; assembly: GCA_035604275.1. Taxonomy (GTDB): domain Bacteria; phylum Actinomycetota; class Actinomycetes; order Streptosporangiales; family Streptosporangiaceae; genus Chersky-822. The sequence goes on from DATNIU010000056.1 coordinate 4,032, forward strand.
CAGGTCGGCGGCTGCCACGTCGGGCTCGGCGAGCACCGCCTCGAGCGCGGGCAGCACGCCGTGAATGTCGGAAAGGACGGCGACCCGCTCGCTCTGCCTCACGGTTCCGCCTTCATTGCCCTGGCGCCGTCAACGAAAGACCATTCATGCCAGGCGACACGGGAGGCTCAGCCGGCTCGCGGCCCACTCAGGTGAGGTGCTTGCCAGCGGACAGCAGATCCTCGCACGCGCGGACCACGCGCGCGGTCATGGCCGCTTCCGCGGCCTTCCCCCAGGCGCGCGGGTCGTAGGCCTTCTTGTTGCCCACGTCGCCGTCCACCTTCAGCACGCCGTCGTAGTTGGTGAACATGTGGTCGGCGACCGGGCGGGTGAACGCGTACTGGGTGTCGGTGTCCACGTTCATCTTGATCACGCCGTAGCCGATCGCCTCCCTGATCTCCTCGAGCGCGGAGCCTGACCCGCCGTGGAAGACCAGGTCGAACGGCCAGGCCTTGCCGTGTGCCGAGCCGACGGCCTCCTGGATGTCCTTCAGGATGGACGGCCGGAGCTTGACGTGGCCCGGCTTGTAGACGCCGTGCACGTTGCCGAACGTCGCGGCGAGTATGTACCGGCCGCGCTCGCCGAGTCCCAGCGCCTCGGCCGTGGCCAGGGCGTCCGCTGGCGTGCTGTACAGCTTCTCGTTGATCTCGCCGACGATGCCGTCTTCCTCCCCGCCGACGACCCCGATCTCCAGCTCCATCACGATCCGCGCGCTGTTGCAGTCGGCGAGCAGCTCGGCGGCGATCTTCAGGTTCTCGGTCAGGGGCACCGCGGAGCCGTCCCACATGTGGGACTGGAACAGCGGCTCCTCGCCCCGCGCCACCCGCTCCCTGGAGATCCGGACGAGCGGGCGCATGTAGCCGTCGAGCTTGTCCTTGGGGCAGTGGTCGGTATGCAGGGCCACGTACACCGGATACCTGGCCGCGACGACCTGGGCGAAGTGGGCCAGCGCGACGGCGCCGGTCACCATGTCCTTGACCCCCGAGCCGGAGAGGTACTCCGCGCCGCCGGTCGAGACCTGGATGATCCCGTCGCTGCCGGCGTCGGCGAATCCGCGCAGCGCCGCGTTGAGCGTCTGGCTGGACGTCACGTTGATCGCCGGGTAGGCAAAGCCGTGCTCCTTGGCGCGATCGAGCATCTGCGCGTAAATCTCTGGCGTCGCGATAGGCATGACGTTCGCTCCCTCATCTTCGGCCTGCGCCCCTAAGTATCCCTCGCCTCGGGCCGGTCATGCGGGCAGGCCGCGGCCAGCGCGGTGCGGCCCCGCGAGATCCGGTCAGCTCAGGTGAAGATCGGAGAGGTCGAAGGCCGCGAGGTAGGGCAGCCCCCGCCGCTCGACGTGCTCGCGCGCACCCCGGTCCACGACAACCGCGACCCCGATTACCTCCGCGCCCGCGTCGGTGAGCGCGTCTACGGCGGTCAGGACCGAGTTTCCGGTCGTGGAGGTGTCCTCGACGGCCAGCACCTGACGGCCGGCCACGTCGGGTCCCTCGATCCGGCGCTGCAGGCCATGCGTCTTGGACTCCTTGCGCACGATGAACGCGTTCAGTGCCCGGCCCCGGCCGGCCGCGGCGTGCATCATCGCGATCGCGACCGGATCGGCGCCCAGCGTCAGGCCGCCTACCGCGGTATACGCCAGGCCGCGGGTGATATCCAGCATCACCCGGCCGGCTAGTGGTGCCACCGCACCGTCGAGAAGTACCCGCCGCAGGTCGATGTACCACTGTGCCTGGCGACCCGACGACAGGGTTACCGCTCCATGTATCACTGCCTTCGCCCTGATCTCGGCGAGCAGCGCGGGCCGGTCGGTCACGGAAGCAGAGCCTACCGCCGGCGTCGCCGCCGGACCGAGGAGCGCTGGCCGAGGAGCGCTGGCCGAGGAGCGCTGGCCGGGCCGCGTTGGCCGAGGAGCGCTGGCCGGACGCGCGAGCCGGGCGGCCAAGGTGAGCAGCTTGCACGACAGCACGGTCGGCGCCATAGCCGGCTGGTAGCGTCGGTAACCGGGTATTCGTGCTAGTCCCGATGACAAACAAACCTTCGCTGCCATCAGCGCCGGATCCGTCTGGTTTCCGCGGGCCGGGCTGCGCGCCCGGAATCACCTTAAGAACCGGAACGAGCTGAGTTAGCCAAGCTAGCGGCCTACGTCCGTGATCCGCGCTATCCGTCACGAACGCCGCTAGCCGCTGGTAACGTCTCGCGTCAGGGAAAGGATGGTGTCGCGTGGATCGCTGCGCGCTATTCGTTGATGCAGGCTACGCGCTCGCCGATGGCGCCATGGCCGTCCACGGCACTCGTCGCAGGGATTCCGTTTCCTGGGACCACGCCGGCCTGCTTAAGCTTCTCACCGGGCTGGCTCGTGACCGCACCGGCCTGCCCGTCCTGCGCTGCTACTGGTACGAAGCGGCCGCCGATGGCAACCGGACCGCCGAGCACGACGCGCTGGCCGACACGCCAGGGCTCAAGCTTAGGCTGGTCAACGTGCGGCCCGGCCGCAGGGAGGGCATCGAGACCCAGCTGCGCCGTGACCTGCTGACTCTCGCCAAAAACGGCGCGATCAGCGACGCCTTCGTCGCCAGCGCCAACGAGAACCTCGCCGAGATCGTCGCGGAGGTGCAGGACCTTGGCCTCCGGGTGGTGATCCTGCACATCGCATCGGATGGCGGCTGGACCGTTCCGCAGTCGCTTCGCCAGGAGTCCGACGACCTGGTCGAGATCTCGGGCGTGCACCTGCGGCCATTTGTCGACCTGATCCGCGGTGCCGAGCCGGCCAATTCCGACGAGCTGTACGCGAGCGCCGCGGCCGGCTCGCGCGGCCACGCCGGAGGGGGTGCTCCGGTGACCGGCGCCGGGACCAGTCAGGGTCTGGCGGTCGCCGCGCTGCCGGCGCCTGGCACCGTTTATGCCGGGTCAGCGGTCGCGGATTACCGGCAAGGCGCGCAGCCATACAGCGATGCCGGCCTGGCGCAGCCTGGTTCCCAGACGGCATATCCGGGCGGCGGCGGGGATTCCCAGCCGGTCGGGCAGCCGGGCCAGCTTGGGCAGCAGCAATCCGGACAGCAGCAGAACGGCCCGGCGCACGGCGGGTCAATGCCAGGCAGGTCACAGCAGAACGGCTATTCAGGCAGCGCTCAGGGCGCCGCGGCGCAGAATGGCTCGCAGCAGAGCGGCTACCCGGTTGGCGCGGCTCAGGCAGGCCTGCCAGCCGACAGCTACCAGGGCGGCATGGGCCAGAACGGCATGTCCCAGAACAGCGCGGCGCAGAATGGCATGGCGCAGAATGGCATGGCGCAGAACGGCATGGCGCAGAACGGTGCGGCCTACAGCGGCTCAGCGCACGGCCAGCCCGCCGCACCCGCTGGTCAGGGAGGCGCTGGTCAGGCAGGTCCTGGCCAGACGGGCGCTGGCCAGGCAGGCGCTGGCCAGATGCCCGCGAGTTCCGCCCACGCCGGTGCCGGGCTGAGCCTCCAGGGAAGCGGTGCGCCGGGGAACAGCGCACCGGGGAGTGGCGTCCCAGGCGGCAGCGCCCATGGGAGCGGCGGACCAGGGAGCACCGGGCCGCAGCATGCCGCACCGCAGCATGGCGCGCCGCAGGGCGGAACGCCGCAAGGCGGCTACTCCGGCGCCGCCATGCAGGGCAGCGCCGCGCAGCCAGGAATGCCGTCGAGCGGTTATCAGACTGGCTCGGTCCAGAACGGAAGCATGCAGGGCAGCTATGCCAGCGGCCTCGGCCAGGGCCAGAACACCCCGGCCCCGAATGGCCCGCCGCAGAACGGGTACGCCCCGGGCGGCGGCCAGCAGGCCAGCTACCAGAACGGCTGGCCGCAGATCGGTCCGCCGCAGGGCGGCTACCAGCAGGGGCCCCCGCAGAATGGCGCTCAGCCCGGTGACCTGTACGGCGGCTCATACGGCGCAGCGCCGCCCGCCGCGGCGCAGGTCGGTTTCGATGCCGCGCCAACTCCTGGTCAGCATCAGCTCTACGGGCCGCCCGACCCTGGTTACTTCTCCGATCAGCCAGGTGCCACCGGCGCGGACCAGGGGCCGCGCGCCTCATACGCCCAGCCGCAGCCCGGACCGGCGGCCGGAACCGCCTTTCCCGGGCAGGCCGGGTATCCTCCGCAGCCGCAGCCGGTGGCTCAGCTTCCCGCGGTCCGCGCGATGCAGTCCGTCGCCGTCTCGCTGCCCGAGGCCGTCAAGGCGGCGCACGCTGAGGGCTTCGGTTTTGGTGAGTCCGTGGGCCGGGATGCCCCGGCGCTCTGGCTGGACGCGGTCCTGGCCCGCAAGCCACGCATGCCGTCGGATCTCGAGGCCAGGCTGCTACAGGGGTCGGCGCTGCCAATCGACTCGCTGCTGCATGACGAGGTGCGCCATTCGCTGCGGCGCGGATTCTGGGACGCGCTGGAAAGCGCGCGCCGGTAGCGGTCCTTTTGTACCCTGACGAGCGTTGGAACCTGCTGGCCGATGGGTACCTTTGGGGACGTGGCAGTGCTGAGCCGGGATGAATTCGACGCCATCGAGTTTGATGCTGCCTGCACCGGCGACTACCAGTCGGCTGCCGAGCGGATGACCATCCTCGCCGCGACCGGGATCCAGACCGAGTCGATGCCCCGTGCCGAGGCTTTCGTCCGGGCCGGCGAGCAGTGGCTGCTGGCGGATAACCCGGCAGCCGCGGCGAGCGGTTTCCGCAAGGCGCTGGAAGACGGCGGCCCCGCCTGCATCGACCCGAGGGTGCCGTTGTGCCGGGCGCTGTTCCAGCTCGGCAGGCGGGACGAGGCGTACGCGCTGATCGACCAGCTCAAGTCCGAGGGCAGGGCCGACCCGCGAGCCTGCGACATGATCATGGAATTGCTCGTCGAGCAGTCGGATCTGCCCGCCGCCCTCGACTGGGCCACGGCAGGCGTCGAGCTGATCTTGCAGGGAGCCGGCCAGCCTCAGCCCGGCGCCGAGGGCGCGCCGCGCGCCGACTCCTATTCAGGGCTGCGTGAGCTGCTGAGCCTCCGCTACCGGATCCGCAACGACCTGCGCCTGCCCGAGGACGAGTACGACCGGATGCTCGGCGCCTGACCAGTCGCCCGCTAGGCGCGGCTTGCCTGGACCGACCGCGGGCTCACTGTCAGGGTGTCCGAGGCCGGGTCGACCTCGACGAGGACGTCCGCGCCATCGGTGATCTCGCCGGCCAGCAGCTTGCGCGCGAGCTGGTCGCCGATGGCCGACTGGATCAGCCGGCGGAGCGGTCGCGCTCCGTAGACCGGGTCGAACCCGGTGAGCGCCAGCCACTCCCTGGCGGCCGGGGTGACATTGAGCGTCAGCCGCCGGTCGGCGAGACGCTTCGCCAGCCTGGCGATCTGCATATCGACGATCTGGGTCAGCTCAGCGGTGGTGAGCGGGTCGAAGATGATCACGTCGTCCAGCCGGTTGAGGAACTCTGGCTTGAACGTCGATCGCACGACGGTCATGACCGCCTCCTGCTTCGCCGCCTCGTCCAGTGCGGGATCGGCGATATAGGTCGAGCCGAGGTTGGACGTCAGGATCAGGATGGTGTTACGGAAGTCCACCGTGCGGCCCTGGCCGTCGGTCAGCCTGCCATCGTCAAGCACCTGGAGCAGGATGTCGAAGACCTCCTGGTGCGCCTTCTCCACCTCGTCGAGCAGCACGACGCAGTACGGACGGCGCCGCACAGACTCGGTCAGCTGGCCGCCCTCCTCATAGCCGATGTATCCCGGGGGCGCGCCGACCAGCCGGGCGACCGAATGCCGCTCGGAGTACTCGCTCATGTCGATCCTGATCATCGCCCGCTCGTCATCGAACAGGAACTCGGCGAGCGCCTTGGCCAGCTCGGTCTTGCCGACGCCGGTAGGCCCGAGGAACAGGAAGGAGCCAGACGGGCGGTCAGGATCGGCGATGCCCGCACGGGACCGGCGCACCGCGTCAGAGACCGCCTGAACCGCCCTCGCCTGCCCGACGATCCGCCGGCCAAGCTCGGTCTCCATCCGGAGCAGCTTGCCGATCTCGCCTTCCAGCAGACGGCCCGCCGGGATCCCGGTCCAGGCCGAGACCACGTCGGCGACGTCGTCAGGGCCGACCTCCTCCTTGACCATCGGCCCGGTGCCTCCCAGGCCGGCCTGGGAGGCGGCCGTCCCGTCCGCCGCGCCTGTTCCGGCCATCGCGGCCGTCCTCGCGTCAGCCACGTCTTCGCCGGCCGCCGCCGAGGCCTGGGCGAGTTCCCGCTCCAGAGCCGGAATCTCGCCGTACATCAGCCGGGACGCGGTCTCGAAATCAGCGTCCCGCTGCGCCCGCTCGGCCTGTCCCCGCAGGTCGTCGAGCTGCTTCTTCAGCTCGCCGACCTTGTTCAGGCTGGCCTTCTCCCTGTCCCACCTGGCGACGAGCGCGGTCAGCTGCTCCTGCCGGTCGGCCAGGTCAGCGCGCAGCCGTTCCAGCCGCTCCTTGCTCGCCGGGTCGGCCTCCCGGGCCAGCGCGAGTTCCTCCATCTTCATCCGGTCGACCGCCCGCTGAAGCTCGTCGACCTCGACCGGCCGGGAGTCGATCTCCATTCTGAGCCGGGAGGCGGCCTCGTCGATCAGGTCGATCGCCTTGTCCGGCAGGAACCTGCCGGTGATGTACCGGTCGGACAGCGTCGCGGCGGCGACCAGGGCGGCATCGGAGATCTGCACCTGATGGTGCGCCTCGTACCTGCCCCTGAGCCCGCGCAGGATCGCGATGGTGTCCTGCACCGACGGCTCGCCGACGAACACCTGCTGGAACCGCCGTTCAAGCGCCGGGTCCTTCTCGATCCGCTCCCGGTACTCGTCCAGCGTCGTGGCGCCGACCATCCGCAGCTCGCCCCTGGCCAGCATCGGCTTGAGCATGTTGCCCGCGTCCATCGCGCCCTCGGCCGCTCCGGCGCCGACCACGGTGTGCAGCTCGTCGATGAACGTGATCACCTGGCCCTCGCTCTGCCTGATCTCGTTCAGCACCGCCTTGAGCCGTTCCTCGAACTCGCCTCGGTACTTGGCGCCGGCCACCATGGCGGCGAGGTCCAGTGCCACGACCCGCTTGCCGCGCAGCGATTCTGGCACGTCACCGGCCACGATCCGCTGGGCGAGACCTTCGACGACGGCGGTCTTGCCCACGCCTGGCTCGCCGATCAGCACCGGATTGTTCTTGGTCCGGCGGGAGAGCACCTGAATCACCCGGCGGATCTCGGCGTCCCGGCCGATGACCGGGTCGAGCTTGCCCTCCCTGGCGCTGCGGGTCAGGTCTATCCCGTACTTCTCCAGCGCCTGGTAGGTACCCTCCGGGTCCGGCGAGGTGACCCGGGTGTGGCCGCGGATCTGCTCGAAGCTGGCCAGCAGCTGGTCGGGGGCGGCCCCGGCGTCGCGCAGCACCGTCGCGGCCTGGCCGCCGTCGGAGGCCAGGCCGACCAGCAGGTGCTCGGTGGACACGTACTCATCCGACATCTGGCCGGCCCGCTTCGCCGCGGCGGCCAGCGCCGCGAGCAGCGGCCGGGAGGTCTCGGGGGCGCTGACCGTCGCTCCGCTCGCCCTGGGCAGCCGGGCCAGCAGCTCGCTGGTCCGCTTGGCTACCGCAGCCGGATCGGCGCCAGCCGCGCGGAGCAGCGGAGCCGCCGTTCCGCCGTCCTGATCGATCAGGGCGGCGAGCAGGTGCAGCCCGTCGACATTCGGGTTACCTGCCGCCGAGGCGCGCCGCAGGGCATCGGCCAGGGCCTCCTGGCTCTTGCGTGTCAGCTTGTCATCCACCTGATGTCTCCCGTTCCGGACCCCGCTGTCCTGATCGGTGCGTGGTCACGCCTGTCCGGCGCGGCTTTCTTCGCCCGCCGGCCGTGCGACCCCGCGCCGATAATCTCCCGCCGTTCCTTCGCATCGGGCCTCAGCCCGCTTCCGTGGCGCCAGGGACCGCGCCGCCGCCTGCTGCCGGGGTGCGTGCGGCGCGCACGGGCACGAGCGCCCCGCCGCGAGTCCGGCTGCGCAGCAGGCCGGCGAGCCGGGCGGCCACCGCCCTGGTCGACTCGAGCTCGGCCCGAAGCTGGCTGACCTCGGCGTGCAGCTCCGCGAGCATGAGCCGGCTGCGCTGGCACTCGCTCTCGAGCTCGAGGATCCGCTTGATCCCGGACAGGTTGACGCCGTCCTCCTGGGAGAGGCGCTGCACCTCGCGCAGGATGAGGATGTCGCGCAGCGAGTAACGCCGGCCCCGGCCCGGTGCCCGGCCGGGTGAGACCAGGCCGAGCCGGTCGTAGGCGCGCAGCGTCTGCGGGTGCATACCGGAAAGCTGCGCGGCCACGGAGATGACATAGACCGGACTGTCGTCAGTCAGCTCGAAATCGCTCGCCATGTCATCTCTTCCCCGTCGTGTCCTTCCGCCGGAAGCGCTCAGTCATGCCCGGCTCTTGCGCAGCAGCTCGTCTCTCGGATCCTCGCCCCCCGTCACGTCCCTGAACTTCTCCAGCGCCTCCCTGGCCTGCTCGGAGAGCTCCGCCGGCACCTGCACGTCGACCTTGACCAGGAGATCGCCATAGGTGCCATCTGGCCGCCGGACGCCCTTGCCGCGGACCCGGAAGGTACGGCCGTTGGGCGTGCCTGGCGGGATCCTGAGGCTGACCGGCATGCCGCGGAGGGTCGGCACCTTGATCTCGGCGCCCAGCGCGGCCTCGGTGAAGGTGATCGGCACGGTGATGGTCAGGTTGTGGGCGCTCCGGCCGAACACCGGGTGCCCGGCGACATGCACCCGCACGTACAGATCGCCCGGCGGGCCGCCGCGCTCGCCGGGGGCGCCCTTGGCCTTCAGCTTGATCCGCTGCCCGTCGGCGACGCCCGCCGGGATGCGTGCCTGGATGGTCCGCGCGCTCATCGCCCGTCCGCTGCCCGAGCAGACCGGGCAGGGATCCTCCACGACCAGGCCACGGCCGCGGCAGGTGGTGCAGGGCTCGGAGAACGCGAAGCTGCCCAGATTGCGGCTGGCCTGGCCGGTCCCCTCGCAGGTCGGGCAGACCTTCGGCACGGTGCCGGCCTTGGCGCCTGTGCCCATGCAGGTCTTGCACGGACCCTCGTCCGTCAGCCGCAGCGACACGGTCGCGCCGTCGATCGCGTCGCTGAAGGACAGCGACGCCTCAGTCTCCACGTCCGCCCCGCGGCGCGGACGTGCCTGCTGGCCGGCGGGCCTGTTGCGGAACACCCCGCCGAGCAGGTCGCCCAGGCCGCCTCCCGACCCGGAGGAGCCGAAGATGTCGCCCAGGTCGAACCCGCCGAAGCCGCCGCCGCCGCCGGGCGCGCGGACCCCGCCGCCGCCGAACAGGGACCTGGCATCGTCGTACTCCTTGCGGCGCTTGGAGTCCGACAGGACGTTGTATGCCTCGGAGATCTCCTTGAACCGCTCCTCGGACGCGGCGTCGCCCTTGTTGGCGTCGGGGTGGTACTTGCGCGCCAGCTTGCGGTACGACTTCTTGATCTCCTCAGCGGACGCACCCTTGGCGACACCGAGAGCCTTGTAATAGTCCTTCTCGAGGAAGTCCTTGGTACTCAACAGGCCTCTCCTGGTCGGGGTTAGTCAGTGTCGTTCGGGGCGCGGTCACCGGTCTCTTCGGCGCTGGCCGGCCCGTTCGGGCCGCCCGTGGCATCGTCGTCGGCGCTCCCGCCAGCCGCGGCCTCGCTGCTCGCGGTCCGTGCTCCAGCCGGGTCGGCCGGCTCGGCCACGGCGACTCTGGCCGGACGCAGGATCCGCTCGCCGACCTTGTAGCCGGGCTGAAGGATCTGCACGCACGTCGTCTCGGCCACGTCGGGCGAGTAGGCATGCGTCAGGGCCTCGTGGACGTTCGGGTCGAACTCCTCTCCGACCTCGCCGTACGTCGTCAGGCCGAGCTTGGTGACAGCGGCCTCCAGCGACTCGGCGACCGACTTGAAACCACCGGTCAGCTCGCCGTGATCGCGGGCCCTGCCGATGTCGTCGAGCACCGGCAGCAGCTCGGCGAGCACGGCGGCGAGTGACTGCTCGCGCACCGCCGCCCGGTCGCGCTCGACCCGCTTGCGGTAGTTGACGTACTCCGCCTGGAGCCGCTGAAGGTCAGCGGTTCGCTCGGCCAGCATGACGGCCGTATCCCGGCCCGCCGGCGGCGCCGCCGCCGGGCCCTCGCCAGCCGGCTGCGGCTGACCTGGCCCGGCCGGCCCGGCCGGGCCGGCTCCGGTCAGGTCGGCCTCGCCGTTCCCGGCCTCCGGGCCCGCCTCGGAGGCGCCGGCCGACCCGGCGGCCTCCGTGCGCGGGGCGCCCGGCTTGGACACCGCATGCTTGCCGGGCCGGGGCTGTCCCGCGCCGTGCGACGGGCTGCCCGCCTGGGCGGAACCCGAAGCCGTGCCGTGCTCCCTGGGCTGACCAGTCACCGGATCGATCCGCCTTCGGTCCCTGATCACCGGGCCTTGGCTCTGTTCCTCCGAAGCCGACATCAGGCCGTGTCACCTCCCGCGCCCGGCCTCTCGTCCTCGACGATCTCGGCATCTACGACCTCGTCATCGTGCGTCTCGCCGGACCCGGCCGATCCGCTGTCCGACGCGGCCGCCTGCTGCTGCGCATGCGCGTAGATCGCGGTGCCCATCTTCTGGCTGGCCTGGGCGGCCTTCTCGGTCGCTGTGCGGATGGCCTCGGTGTCGGTGCCCTCGAGCGTCTTCTTCAGCTCGGCGACGGACGAGGTGACCTCGGACTTCACGTCGTCGGGGATCTTGTCCGAGTTCTCGGACAGGAACTTCTCCGTGGTGTAGGCGAGGGTCTCGGCGCGGTTGCGGACCTCCGCCTCCTCGCGGCGCTGCCGGTCCTCGTCGGCGTACTTCTCGGCATCGGCCATCATCCGCTCGATGTCGTCCTTGCCCAGCGCCGAGCCGCCCGAGATGGTCACGGACTGCTGCTTGCCGGTGCCGAGGTCCTTGGCCGAGACGTTCACGATGCCGTTGGCGTCGATGTCGAAGGCGACCTCGATCTGCGGGATGCCGCGCGGCGCCGGGGCCAGGCCGGCCAGCTCGAACATGCCGAGCTTCTTGTTGTACGCGGCGATCTCGCGCTCGCCCTGGAACACCTGGATCTGCACCGACGGCTGGTTGTCCTCGGCCGTGGTGAAGATCTCCGAGCGCTTGGTCGGGATCGTGGTGTTGCGCTCGATCAGCTTGGTGAAGATGCCGCCCTTGGTCTCGATGCCCAGCGACAGCGGGGTGACGTCGAGCAGCAGGACGTCCTTGACCTCGCCCTTGAGCACGCCGGCCTGCAGGCAGGCGCCGACGGCGACGACCTCGTCCGGGTTGACGCCCTTGTTCGGCTCCTTGCCGCCGGTCAGGTCCTTGACCAGGTCCACGACGGCCGGCATCCGGGTGGACCCGCCGACCAGCACCACGTGGTGGATGTCGCTCAGCTTGACCCCGGCGTCCTTGATCACCTGCTGGAACGGGGACTTGCACCGGTCAAGCAGATCGGCGGTCATCTTCTGGAACTCCGCGCGCGACAGCTTGGTGTCCAGGTGCAGCGGGCCCTGCTCCGAATGGGTGATGTAGGGCAGGTTGATCTGCGACTCGGTCGAGCTGGACAGCTCGATCTTGGTCTTCTCCGCCGTCTCCCGCAGCCGCTGCAGCGCCATCTTGTCCTTCGACAGGTCGGTGCCGTAGCTGTTCTTGAAGTCCTTGACCAGCCAGTCCACGATCCGCTGGTCCCAGTCATCACCGCCGAGGCGGTTGTCACCGCTGGTCGCCTTGACCTCGACCACGCCCTCGCCGACCTCGAGCAGCGAGACGTCGAACGTGCCGCCGCCCAGGTCGAAGACAAGGATCGTCGCCTCGCCGGCCTTGTCCAGGTGGTAGGCCAGGGCCGCCGACGTGGGCTCGTTGATGATCCGCAGCACGTTCAGGCCCGCGATCTGGCCGGCCTCCTTGGTGGCCTGGCGCTGGGCGTCGTTGAAGTAAGCGGGGACCGTGATCACCGCGTCGGCCACGGTCTCGCCCAGGTACGCCTCGGCATCCCGCTTGAGCTTCTGCAGGATGAAGGCGCTGATCTGCTGCGGGGTAAACCGCTTGTCGTCGATGGAGATCTTCCAGTCGGTGCCCATCTGACGCTTGACCGACCGGATGGTCCGGTCGACGTTGGTCACCGCCTGGCGCTTAGCGACCTCGCCGACGAGAACCTCACCGTTCTTCGCGAACGCGACCACCGACGGGGTGGTCCGCGAGCCCTCCGCATTCGCGATGACCGTGGGCTCGCCGCCCTCGAGAACTGCGACGACGGAGTTGGTCGTCCCCAGGTCAATGCCTACCGCTCGTGCCATGTGTCAGTCCTTGCGTGTCCCGTTGATCCGAAGGTTGAGTCGTGCAGACGCAAGTCTGCCACTGGAAGACAGGGGAGTCAAATGAGTTGAGTCTTGATGGCTCAACTCTGCCGACGCCGGGACACCGGGGTCGGCCAGCTGTACCTTTTCGCCGGCTGGTCAGCTTTTCTGGCCGGATTGAGCAAGAACCAGCAGGCTCACGGCATTCCCGGCGACGGCGGCGGACAAGCGCGGCCGCCAGCGGACCAGCCCAGAGCGAGGAAAGCCGGAACGTGACCGATCCTGATCAGTCAGGAGCTTCGCGACCAGGTACCGCGAGTACCGGACCCGAGTCTACGCCTGCGCGGTCAGCAGGCCGGGCGCCAGCATGCCCAGCATCAGATCTCGTGCCGCGCACTCGCCCGCGATCGCCATCAGCCGACCGCGCGGAACGCGCCGGGATAGCCCGCCGGCGCAGTCCGTGCCCGGGCGATGGCCATCCCCGGCCGCCGCAGCCCGAGCCGGAGCAGGTACCGGTCGGGCGCGTCGCTCAGCACCCCTCCGGCCGGATCGTCGGCGCCGTCGGCCCGCACCACGTCACGATCGGGGCGCAGGATGTCCCTGACGACGAGGGCGCACAGCAGCAGAACGGTGACGAACCGGGCGATCAGCGCCGCGAAGTACGGGCCCGTGCTCACCGCGCCCGCCGTCTGCGATCCGGCGACCACGGTCACCAGGTACCCCCAGATGGCGTAGAAGTAGCCGATCTCGGCCAGCTGCCAGAGCGCGTAGGCGATCAGCCGCGGCCTGGCCAGCACCGCCAGCGGCACCAGCCACACCACGTACTGCGGCGACCAGACCTTGTTGGTCAGCACGAAGGCGGCGACGGTCAGGAAGATCAGCTGCGGCAGCCGCGGCCGTCGCGGCGCCGCGAGTGCCAGCGCCGCGATCGCGGCGCACGCAACGGCGAGCACGCCGAGACTGACCGCGTTAAGCGCGTGCGGCGAGAGCCCGCCGACGACCGGCCAGTGCTCCGTCTCGAAGAAGTACCAGATCGCGCCCCAGTCGGCGCCCCGGCCCGCATTGAAGGTGTAGAAGGTCGCCCAGCCGCGCGGTGCCGCCAGCGCGACCGGCAAGTTCACGGCCAGCCACGCGGCGGCCGCCGATCCGGCCGTCACCCAGAACGCGCGCATCCGGCCGGCCCGAAGGCAGAGCAGGAACAGCGGCCCCAGGCAGAACACCGGGTAGAACTTGGTCGCCACCGCGAGCCCGAGCAGCACTCCGGCGAGCCACTGCCTGCGCGCCGCCCAGGCGGCCAGGGCCAGCATCATCAGGCCCATCGCGATCAGGTCCCAGTTGATGAACGCGTCCAGGATCAGCGCCGGCGACAGCGCGACAAGCAGAGCGGTCCACCGGCGGGTCCGCCCGGCGCAGTAGGCGGTCGCCAGCACGCCAGCCACCAGGAAAAGAGCCAGCAGCGCAACGGTGACGTCGTAGAACTCGCGCCCTCTGACGCTGGGGTCGGCGATCGGCCGGACAACCCAGGCGACCGCCTGCATGGCCGCGCCCATGACGACGGGGTACTCGACCGGGTGCTGGAGGTAGGGCACCTGGCCGGCGGACAGGCCCTCGGCGAAGTACAGCGGGTAGATGTCCGTGTAGCAGTGCGCCTGGAACTGCTCGACGCCGATGTTCCACGCGCCCGCCCGGCAGGCGGCCTTGGCGCCGAAGCCAAGTGCTCCGCCCAGCAGGCCGGCCACGATCAGGGCAGCCACCGACCCGGCCAGCACCGATCCGGCCAGCACCGATCCGGTCAGCGCTGGTCGGCCTGTCCGCGCTGACAGCCGGGCACGCCTGGCCGGGCCGTCCGGCCGCGACCGGTCCTCGGGCTTGCCCGGTCCGCCGGGATAAGGCCCGTCGTTCATCGTCAGCGCCGCTTCCGGCTCATCGCTCATCATTCATCCCGCGCCTTGGTCCGGCGTGTCCTCAAGTAGCTTGTACAGTGCAGTCGGGCCGGCGACTGGCTCGCCCGGCTCAGGCTAGCGGCTGCAGCAGGTGGTCATGACTCGCTCCGAACTGGACGGTGCCTCCGGCCCCGGCGCGACCGCTGAGCTCGGCGCGGCCAGGCCCTCGGACCTGACGCCGGCGGCTGGCTCAGGTCCCCGTCCGGCGGCGTTCGCGGCTGCGGCGCCTGCCGTGGATCCCGGCCAGGCCATGGATCCGGTGCTGCCTGCCGACCGGCCGTCGGCCCCGCTTGCCGATCCTGACGTGGCTGACAGTGCCCATGTCGCGGCCGACGCCGATGCTGCGGCCAACTCCGCTGCGGCCAGTCCCGGTGCTGCGGCCAGTCCCGGTGCTGCGGCCAACTCCGCTGCGGCCAGTCCCGGTGCCGCGGCCAGTCCCGGTGCCGCCGCCGATCCCGGCGCCCGCGGCGCCCGCGCCGATCCGGTGCCGTGGCTGATCGCCGCGGCGGTCTTCGCCGCGTACACGACGATCTCGGGCTACCGGTACCTGCGGCTCCAGCCGACCTCCTGGGACCTGGGCATCTTCACCGAGTACGTGAAGCAGTACGCTCATCTGAACCCGCCGGTCGTGGACGCCAGAACCCCGGGCCTGAATCTGCTCGGCGATCACTTCCATCCGATCGTCGCGCTGATCGCGCCGTTCTTCCGGCTGTTCCCTTCCCCGGCCACATTGCTTGTCGCCCAGGCGCTGCTCGCCGCGCTGTCGGTGATCCCGGTCAGCCGCGCGGCGGAGTTCAGGCTGGGAACCGGCGCCGGCCGGGCCATCGGCGCGGCCTACGGGCTGTCCTGGGGGTTGCAGCAGCTGATCGACTATGACTTTCACGAGATCGCGTTCGCGATCCCGCTGCTCGCGTGCTCGCTGTCGGCGCTGGTCCGCGGCCGGACCCGGGCCGCGGTCATCTGGGCGCTGCCGCTGGTCTTCGTCAAGGAGGACCAGGGCTTCACGGTCGCGGCCATCGGGCTCATCATCGCGTTCGGCTATCGGCGCCGGATCGCCGGGCTCGCGCTTGCCATCTGGGGAATGGCGTGGTCGGTATTCGCGATCACCGTCATCATCCCGCACTTCAACCCGGCTCATCTGTACCCGTACTGGTCCAAGGGCGGCGAGCTCAGTCCTGGCCAGGCAGCGATCTCGCTGAGCGGGCTGCTGCACCAGCTGATCGCCACCCCTTCGGCGAAACTGCCGACGCTGGCGCTGATCCTGCTGCCGACCGCCTTTCTCGCGCTCCGGTCACCCCTGGCACTGGTCGCCGTGCCGAGCCTGGCCCTGCGGTTTGTCTCGACCAACACCGCCTTCTGGGGCACCGCCTGGCACTACAACGCGACCGTGATGCCGATCGTGTTCGTCGCCGCGATCGACGGGCTGGCCAGAATCCGGGCCAGCGGGGCGCGCGCGGAGCTCATAGTGCCCGATCGCGCGGGCGGCTCCTGGCGCCCGGCCGCGCCGGGTGTTCCCGGCGGGCTCAGCCCGGCTCGCGCCCTGGCTACCGCGATGGAACGGCACGGCGCGGCGATGATGCTGGCGATCTGCGCGGCCCTGGCCTTCCAGTTCCCGCTGAACGACCTCTGGCATCCGCAGACCTACCAGCTCGGGCCGCATGTCCAGGCCGCACGGGCGGCGATGGCGCTGGTGCCAGACGGCGCGACCGTCCAGACCGACATCGACCTGCTCGCGCCGCTGGCCGCCAGGACGGACGCCTTCTGGCTCGGCAACTCCCCGACCTGGCAGGGCAGCAGCGGCAATCCCGCTACCAGGTACGTCGTCTTCGACCGGGCAGGAGCAGACGTGCCGCCGCCCACGGGCAGCGTGCTCAGCTACGTCGAGAGCCTGAATCGTGGCGTGCGGTACCGCCTGATCTACGAAAATGACGGGGTCTTCGTCTTCATCAGGTCCTGAGTGCGGCCGCGCCAAGGGAGTGCCCGAGATGGCCCGAGTGCTCTCGCCAGAGGCATCGCCGGCGGTCGCCGATCGGCCAGAACTGGCTAGCCGCTGGGCGAGCCGCGCGGTGCTGGCCGGCTATCTGGCTGCCGCTGTGGTAGTCACGTGGCGGCTCTGGGCCGATCCTGCGGCGCGCACGGTGGCGGGCAACCCCGGCGACGCCGATCTCTTCGCCTGGTTCCTGCGCTACGCGGCAACCGCGCTGGCGCACGGACGACTGCCTGCCCTGGTGACGACGGCGCTGAACGCGCCGGCCGGCATCAACGTGATGTGGAACACCTCGATACTGCTGCCCGGGGTGCTGCTTACGCCGGTGACCTTGCTCTTCGGCCCGCAGGTGAGCCTGACCGTCCTCGGCACGGCGGGCTTCGCGGGATCCGCGGCCAGCCTGTTCTGGGTGCTCCGCCGCTGGCAAGTCAGCACTCAGGCCGCTGCCCTCGCCGGAGCGGTCTACGGGTTCTCTCCGGCGCTCCTGCATTCCGCGATCGGGCACTACAACCTCCAGGTGGCCATCCTTCCGCCGCTGATCATCGACCTCGGCCTGCGGATCACGATCGGCCCGCCGCGCGAGATGCTGGTCGTTTCCGGCCCGCGCCAGCCGGGTTCGCGATCTGGGAGGAATGGCTCACCCATCACGGCGTCCCGGAGGATGAGCGGGACGACGGCGCCAACTCGTGTGATGCGGCGGGCGGCCGGCCGGCTGGCCCTCGCGCTCGCCGAGGGTCGGCGCCACCACCGCGGCCAGGGGCGGCAGCTGGGACCCGACGGTCTCGAGGCCGGCCCTGACCAGGTCGCCGACCCGCCGGATCCGCGGGCGGCTCACGGTCCGCCGGACGAAGCCGGATCGCGGTGGTCGGCCCGGGTCCCGGCGACGGTACGCGACGGCTGCCTGCTCGGCCTGCTTGTGACGGCACAGCTGTTCACCAGCGAGGAACTGCTGCTGGTCACCGGCATGGCTGGCCTGCTGCTCGTGGCGGGGCTGGCGGCCAGCCGGCCGCGGGCGGTGCGGCGCAGGCTCAGGCCGGCGGCAGCCGGCCTTGCGATGGCCGCCGGGGTCACGGCCGCGCTCGGCGGCTGGGCGCTGTGGGTGCAGTTCGCCGGCCCGCTCACCGAGCACGGCAGCGCGTTCCTCGCCGACTTCTTCGTAAACGACCTCACCGGCTTCGTGACGCCGTCACGCTATCTGCTGTTCCACACCGCCGCTAGCGCGGCAGCCGCCGGGAGATACCAGGGCGGACCGCCCGAGTACCTGGCCTATCTCGGCTGGCCGCTGATCGCCGTGCTGGCCGTCGCGACGCTGGCCGCCTGGCGGCGGCCAGCGGTCCGCGCGATGGCGCTGACCCTGGCCGTGCTCGAACTGCTGTCCCTCGGCGGTCATCCGCTGGTCGGCGGCCACTCCGATCCGGGCGTCACATTGCCCTGGCATCTGCTTGAAGCGATCCCGGTGCTGACATCGGCGATCCCCGACCGGCTGTCCATCGTCGCCGACGGCGCCGCGGCTGCCCTGCTCGCATTGTGCGTCGACCTGGCCAGGGCGCGCCTAGCCCAAGTCGGCCGATCGACCACTTCCCGGTCGGTACCTGAGCCGGGGCCCGCCGAGGCGCAGCAGACTCAGCATCGCCGCTTCGCGCTGTGGCCGGGCCGGCTGCGAGGGAATGTCAGTCGGGACTCTGAGCTGGGGCAGGCGCGGGCGCTGTCGTTCACGAATCGGCGGCTGGAGCCCCGAGCCCGGTCATTCCTGCCCGGCCGCGGGGCGGGCGTGGTGACCGTGCTCGCCCTGATCATCTGCCTGCCGCTGATCCCGCGACCGCTCCCGGCCGCCAGCCCGGCCCGGCTTCCGGCGGGCTGGTCGGCGGCCTTCGCCGCACTGCGGCTCCCGGCGGGCGCCCGTGTCCTCGTAGTGCCCGTGCCCACGCCGACGCTGACGGCCGCCATGCGCTGGCAGGCCGACACCGGTCAGCCCGATTCGCTGATCGGCGGCTACTTCATCGGGCCCGCCTGGACCGGCCAGGCATACGTCGGCGGCAACGGAGTCACGGCCACCGCCCGGTACCTCGACCAGCTCTGGATATCCGGGCTGAGACCCGGCGATCCCGGGTTTCCCGCCGTGGCGGCGGCCGGATCTCCCGCTGCTGCCGCGCCCTCCGCGTCGCAGCTGGTTAGCGACCTCGCGACCTGGCAGCCAGCAGCCGTCGTCGCCGTCACCGTGCTGGACAGCCCGCTGGGGCACTACCTGATCCAGCTGTTCGGCCCGCCGACGGTCCAGGCCGGCAGCGTGCTCGGCTGGCACCTGTGAGGCTGATTCTCTGCGGCTTCTCTGCAGCGATCCCTGGGTAGCGCGCCCCGGGGCTGCGGCCCAGCGGAGCGCCGGATTCGCGGTCGTTCGCAGTCGTAGTGACTGACTAACGACCGCGCAATGGCTGGATCGGGGTGGGTGGCCGCGCGGCGGAGAGCGGCGTGGCCGGAGGGGCCGACGGGGAAGGTGGTGGTAACCGCGCTCGCGTTACGCTGGCACCGGCACCGCGCCGCCAGGAGCCGCCTGGCCCGGCGCCGCACCGGGAGGTCCTGTGGCCCTGCGCATCATCATCGGCCTCGCCCTGACGATGGTCGCATTCGCGATCGCCGGCCGGCGACTGTGGTGGCTGTTCCGGCTGGCGACCAGCGGCCAGCCCGCGCCAGAGCGGCTCGCTGCCGTGCGGGAGCACCCTGGCCGCGGGGCCGGTGCTGAGGTCACCGAGGTGCTCGGTCAGCGGAAGCTGCTGCAGTGGACGATCCCAGGTATCGCGCACTTCATGACGTTCTGGGGTTTCACCATCCTGCTGCTGACCCTGATCGAGGCCTACGGTGACCTGTTCAGCAAGACCTTCGCCATCCCGTTGATCGGCCACTGGCCGGTGATCGGCTTCGCGGAGGATCTGGTCGCCGTCGCGGTCCTGATCGGAATCGTGACCTTCGCCGTGATCCGCCTGCGCAACGATCCGAAGCGCGAGGGCCGCGAGTCCCGCTTCGCAGGCTCTCACACCGGTGCTGCCTGGCTCGTTCTGGCCATGATTTTCCTGGTGATCGTGACGCTGCTGATGGCTCGTGGCGCGCAGATCGACACGGGTGACTTCCCTTATCGGCATGGGGCCTTTGCCTCGCAGATCGTCGGGCACTGGCTCGCGCCGGCCGGCCTTGGCGCCAATCGCGCGATCGAGACCACGTTCATCCTGGCCCAGCTCGCGGTCGTGCTCGGATTCCTCGTCCTGGTGACCTACTCCAAGCACCTGCACATCTTCCTGGCGCCGCTGAACGTGCTGTTCTCCCGGCGGCCCAACGGGCTGCGCGGGCTTCAGCCGATGCGCTCGGGCGGCAAGGTGCTCGACTTCGAGGAGGCGGATCCGGACACCGACGTCTTCGGCATCGGCAAGGTCGAGGATCTGACCTGGAAGGGCATGCTCGACCTGGGGACCTGCACCGAGTGCGGCCGGTGCCAGTCCCAGTGCCCGGCCTGGGCGACCGGCAAGCCGCTGTCGCCGAAGATGCTGATACTCGACCTGCGCGACCATGCCTTCGCCAAGGCGCCGTACCTGCTCGCCGGATCCGACGAGGCCAGGGAGCAGCTCCCGGACGCCATCAAGGCGCAGGCGAACCGGCCGCTGGTCGGAACCGCCGAGGCGGGCGGGGTGATCGATCCCGACGTGCTGTGGTCCTGCACCAACTGCGGCGCCTGCGTGCAGGAGTGCCCGGTCGACATCGAGCACATCGACCACATCACCGGGATGCGCAGGCACCAGGTGCTGATCGAGTCCGAGTTCCCGCCCGAGGCGGCCGGGATGCTGAAGAACCTGGAGAACAAGGGCGATCCGTGGGGCATGGGCGAGTCGAAGCGGGCCGAGTGGCTCACCGAGCTTGACTTCGAGGTGCCCGTGGTCGACGGGCCGATCGGCGACGACGTGGAGTACCTGTTCTGGGTGGGCTGCGCCGGCGCGCTCGAGGACCGGGCAAAGAAGACCACGAGGGCGATCGCCCAGCTGCTGCACACCGCGGGGGTCTCGTTCGCCGTGCTCGGCCCCGGCGAGACCTGCACCGGCGACCCGGCCAGGCGGATGGGCAACGAGTTCGTCTTCTCGATGCTGGCACAGCAGAACATCGAGACCCTCAACGAGGCAAAGGCACGCAAGATCATCGCGAGCTGCCCGCACTGCTTCAACACGATCGCGAACGAGTACCCGCAGCTTGGCGGGGACTATGAGGTGATCCATCACACTCAGCTGCTGGCTCAGCTGGTCCGCGACGGCAAGCTGACCCCGGTGACTCCGATCGAGGAGAAGATCACCTACCACGACCCGTGCTTCCTCGGCAGGCACAACCGGGTGTTCACGCCGCCGCGCGAGATCATGGAGCAGGTCCCCGGCGTGCGGGCACAGGAGATGCACCGGTGCAAGGAGCGCGGGTTCTGCTGCGGGGCGGGCGGCGCCAGGATGTGGATGGAGGAGCGGATCGGCAAGCGGATCAACGTCGAGCGGATCGACGAGGCGCTCGGAACGGACCCGGACACGATCTCCACCGGCTGCCCGTTCTGCCTGGTAATGCTCGGCGATGCGATCAGCGCCAAGAAGAGCTCGGGTGAGGCCAGGGACTCCCTGGAGGTCGTGGACGTCGCCCAGCTCCTGGCCAGGTCCGTCGCCCGGCCGGAGCCGGCCGCGCCGGCCGGCCCCGCCGCCGGAGACTGAGCCGCCGGCCGGCGTCCCGCGACCGGG
Organism: Streptosporangiaceae bacterium; assembly: GCA_035604275.1. GTDB lineage: Bacteria > Actinomycetota > Actinomycetes > Streptosporangiales > Streptosporangiaceae > Chersky-822. The sequence continues at coordinate 25,059 of DATNIU010000056.1, forward strand.
CGGAACGAGCCAGATCAGGCAGAGAGGCGATGGACACCAGGCGGGCTGAGGCATTCAGCGACGGCGTGTTCGCGGTCGCGATCACCGTGCTCGTCTTCGGGCTGCTGCCCATCGGGACCGGGGACCACGTGACAAGGGCGCTGCTCAGCGCCTGGCCGCAGTACATCGCCTACGTTGTGAGCTTCCTGACCATCGGCATCATGTGGCTGAATCACCACACGCTGATGGCGCAGATGCGGCGGGTGAACCGGCCGCTGCTCGTGCTCAACCTGCTGCTGCTGATGGGCGTAGTGGCCGTCCCGTTCCCGACCGCGCTGGTCGCCGACCACCTGCACGGCGCCGCGGCGGCCGGAGGCCGAGCGGCGACCGTCACGTACGGCCTGCTGATGATCGCGATCTCGGTCGCCTTCTCGGCGATGTGGCTTTACCTGGGCCACAACGCCGGCGACGTCGCCCGCCGGGCCGCTCACCCACCGCCTCGCTTCACCAGCGTCAGGTTCAGCGCGGGCCTGGTCGGATACGCGGCGGGCACCGTCGTCGCGATCTTCTCGCCCGGGGCCGCGCTGGCCATCTACGGGCTGGTCGCCGTGTACTACCTGTTCGAGCACCTGCCGGATCCGTCCGATGAGCATCCGCCAGGGCCGGACCTGGCCGACTCCGAGGCCGGCGAAGACGGAGCGATCGCGGCCGGGTCGGGCGAAGACGGAGCGATCGCGGCCGGGTCAGGCGAAGACGGACCCTGAGACAGGCGGCTCGTCGCCGCTCGGCGTGCTGACCTCGCTGGCGGCGGCCGTGGTCCGCGGGCTCGGCGGCGCCCTGGTGATCGGCGGTTTCTCGGCGTGGGCCGGGATGCTGGTCATCGCCCGGCAGCGCGGACCTGGTCACGACCCGGGTGTCGTCGCGGCACGGGCAGGGAGCCAGATCCGTACCCTGGTGCCGTGGCCGGGCCAGGATTCCAGGGTTGCCTGGCCGCCGTGGGCGTTCGCGATCGCCTGCACGATCGACAGGCCGAGCCCGCTGCCGCCGCCGCCCGAGTAGTCCGGGCCGGCCGTCGGCGGGCCGTCGGCCGTGCCGCCGGAGCCGTAGCCGGCCTCGGCTGAGCCGCTGGTCTGGCCGCCCGGTTGCCCGTGCTGCGCGCCGGAGCCGCCAGCCCGGCTGCCCGGTTGCCCGTGCTGCGCGGCTGAGCCGTTGCCGGCGGCACCGACGGGCCCGGTCCAGCCGCCGGCGTCCTGAGTCCCCTCGTCGCGCTCGGCGGCGCGGTGGAACCGGTCGAACGCTCGGGCCGCGTCCTCCGAGGACATGCCCGGGCCTGAGTCGGCCACCTCGATCAGCACGCCGCCCTGCACCGGGCCGAGCCGGACAGCGACCGGCGCGGACCTGGGCGTGTGCGCCCTGACATTCGCCAGCAGGTTGGCGAGCACCTGCCTGATCCGCCGCTCGTCGACCAGGGCGATCAGCCTCGGCGGGGCCTGAGCGCTGATCGGTCGGTCAGGCTCGACCGCCATGGCGTCGGCGACCGCGTCGCGGACGACCGTGGCCAGGTCGGTCTCGGTTAGGTCAAGCGAGGAGGTCCGGTCCAGCCTGGCCAGTTCAAGCAGCTCGGCGACCAGCGTGGACATCCGCTGAGCCTCCTGCTCGATCCGGCGCATGGCGCCCGGCAGCTGATCGGGCCCGAGCGCGCCCTGGCGGTAGAGCTCCGCGTAACCGCGGATCGTGGTCAGCGGCGTGCGCAGCTCGTGCGACGCGTCGGCTGCGAACTCACGGACCTTGCGTTCTGAGTTCAGCCGCGCTCCGAACGCCTGCTGGATCCGGTCCAGCATGGTGTTGATCGCGGCCCCGAGCCTGCCGGCGTCGGTCTCGTCGTCCGACTCAGCCATCCGCTCGGTCAGGTCGCCCCTGGCTGTGATGTCATTGGCGGTGCGCGCCATCCGGTCCAGCGGGCCGAGCCCGCGGCCGATCAGCCACTGGCCGCCGATGGCGAGCAGGGCGATCAGGCCGCCGCCGGTGATCATCTCCGCGAGTATCAGGCCGCGTAGCTGGCTGGTGAGCGCGCTGGCCCGCTCGGCCACGATCAGGATGCTGGGCAGGCCGGACTGATTCTCGGCGCCGGGTATCAGCCGCGCGGCCGCCTCCAGCGTCGGGCTGGCCAGGCCAGCCGACGGCACGCTGAACAGCTGGTCGCCCTGGCCGAGCCCGATGACCTGCCGCCGGCTCATCCGCCCGACGGCGGTGACGAGCGCCCGGGTGGCCACCGAGTCCGTGGTCAGCGGCAGGACAGCGTACGGCCGTTCGGTGACCTCGACCGCGACCACGGCCAACCCCGGCCGGCTCGCGATGTCGGCCGGGCTGCGAGTGCTCTCGGCCAGGATGATCGCGTCGAACTGGCGCTGCAGGTGACTGGCGAACAGGACCGTGCTGACGATCCCCATGACCAGCAGGAAGACGGTGGTGACCGCGATCTGGAGGACGAGCAGGCGGGTGCGCAGGGACAGCCCGCCCGAGCTGTTCGTCCTCCGGGATGCCCCTGCCGCCACGGTTACTAGCCCTCGCGCGGCTGGCTGGCCTGCCGGGAGCGCAGCTCGGAGTGGACGGTGCCGTGCTCAGGCAGCCTCAGGCTGTAACCGACGCCGCGCTGGGTGTGGATCAGCGGCGGGCCAAGCGGGTCCAGCTTGCGGCGGAGGTAGCTCACGTAAGTCTCGACGATCTGGGACTCTCCCGCGTAGTCCCAGCCCCAGACGTTCTCCAGCAGCTGCGCCCTGGTGAGCACCCTGCCCTGGTGCCGCATCAGGTAGGTGAGCAGCCGGAACTCCGTCGGCGAGAGCTCGACGGCGACGCCCGCCCGGTGCACGGTGTACGCCGCCTCGTCCAGCTCGAGATCGCCGGCCCGGAGCGTGTCGCCGGCCTGTTCCTGCTGCGCCGAGCGGGACGCGCGTCTCAGGACCGCGCGCACCCTCGCGACCAGCGCCTCGACCGAGAACGGCTTGGTGACGTAGTCGTCACCACCGATGGCCAGTCCGGTCACGGTGTCTGACGAGGTATCGCGCGCGGTCAGGAAGATCACCGGGACCTCGTTCCCGGCCGCCCGCATCCTGCGGCAGACCTCGAATCCATCGATGTCGGGCAGCATCACGTCAAGCACGATCAGGTCCGGCTGTACCACGTCGGCCTGACGCAGCGCCTCCCTGCCGTTGGCAGCGGTGCTGACCGAGCAGCCGTGGAATTTCAGCGCGACCTGAACCAGCTCGCGGATGTTCGGCTCGTCGTCCACGACGAGCACGCGCGGTATGCGTTCCGGGTCGGCCATGGTCAGTAGATCTTCACCGTTCGCGGGTTAGGAGGCGGTTGCGGCCTCCCTGTGCAGGAGCGTACGGGATGAGCGCGTGCCGCGCCGCTGACGCCGGCAGCTCGGGATGCACGCCGGTGCACGCGGAGCCGCCGGCGTCGCGGGCCGGCCAGGCCAGCCATCTGGCTGACCGCCGCGCTAGCCGCGGATCACGATCAGCCGGGCGTCGTTGGCGCCGCCGGCCACCGGGCCTGCCGCGAAGACACGCTGACCCGTAGCCAGCGCGCTGCTGCCGGTCCGGCGCCCAGCCTGGACTACGACGGTCTTGTGGATCAGGTCCCAGGTCCAGGTGGTGCCGTCGGCCGCCTTGACGACGACGGCGCCGCCGGAGACCGACTGGACCACACCGCGCTCGAACGCGATCGTCCGCACGCCATCGCGGGTCTGCACCGTGATCTGCCCGTGCAGCCCGGCGAGCAGCAGGCGCAGCCGGAGCAGGCGCCCGGCGCAGAATCGCCAGGTGGCTCGCGCGGCGCCGGGATGGCCGGTGGCCAGCAGGTGCCTGGCGGCCGCCGCGCAGCGGTGCAGGGCGCCGGTCGCCGCGGCCGGAGCGGAGCTGGCCGCGGGATTGCCCGAGACCAGGCTGGCGCTCAGTGACGCCGGGGTGCCGAGCATCGCGCTCAGGGCACCCGCCTGGGCGGCGCGGGCCGCCTGAGAGCCGCTGCCCGGAATGGTGTTCGCCGCCGCGGCGGGGCTGCCGCCGCTGGTTAGCCGCACGCCGACGAAGGAGCCTCCGCCGATCAGCAGAGCCGCGATCCCGAGGCCGGCTGCCCAGCGGGTCATCCCGCCTGAGCGGCCTCGGGTGTGCCGGTCACCACCCTGGCCGAGCAGCTGGCCGGTGGCTGGCGTCTCAGGCAGGCCATCCGGACCGAGGCTGTACGGCTGGGTTCGGTTCTCAGGACTGCCGTCTGACGGCGAGTACATGTTGTCCATGCAGGCCAGAGTCCCACCGCGGTCTGGGACATCGGCCGGGAGTTGCTGGGATTTCACTGAGAACGAGCCTCAGGGGCGGTCGGCCGGACCCTCCTGACCCAGCTACATCCGGTCAGGGACCGGGATGCCGAGCAGGCCGAGTCCGGTCAGCAGAACCCGCAGGGTGAGGCCGGATAGCGCCAGCCGGGAGCTCCTGATATCAGGCTGACCGGCCTTGAGCACCGGGCACTGCTCGTAGAAGGTCGTGAAGTCGCTGGCCGCCTCGAAGACGAACGCGGCCAGCCGGTGCGGCTCGGCCGACTGCGCGGTCTCAGCTACCGCCGCGCCGAAGCCGAGCAGCCGCAACGCCAGGGCCCGCTCGGCTGGCTCGGTCAGGATGATCGGCCCGTTCGCGTCGGCCGGCTCGAGGCCGGCCCGGTGGAAGATCGACCGGATCCTGGCCGTCGCGTACTGCAGGTAGGGCCCGGTGTTGCCGGTCAGGCCGAGCAGCCGGTCGAAGTCGAGCACATAGCTGGAGCTCCGGGCGACCGACAGGTCGCCGTACTTCAGCGCGCCGACACCAACGGCTTCGGCGATCTGAGCGCGCTGCTCAGGATCGTCGTAGCGATCCTTGATCACTTCCTCGGCCCGCTCGACGGCCTCGTCGATCAGGTCGGCCAGCATGACCTGCTCACCGGTCCGGGTCTGCAGCCGCTGCCCGCCGGGGCCGGTCATCAGGCCGATCACGGCATGCTCGGCGCTGGCCCTTTCGGTCAGCCAGCCCGCCTGCCTGGCCACGGCGAACACCATTTCCAGGTGCTGGTGCTGTTCCGAGCCGACCACGTAGATGATCCGGTCCGCATGCAGGTCGAGCAGCCGGTACCTGATCGCGGCCACATCGGTGCTCGCATAGCCGTATCCGCCGTCGCTCTTGCGCAGCATGACCGGCACCGGCTTCCCGCCGCGGCCGGTGAAGACGGGCGGGAACGCGCACAGCGCACCGTCGCTGATCACGGCTATGCCCTTCGCTTCCAGTTCCGCGCACACGCCGTCGAGCATCGGGTTATAGAAGCTCTCCGGATCCATGTCGCCATCGGACAGCGTGATGTCGAGCCGGTCGTAGATCCGGCGCAGGTACTCCATCGAGTCGGCTACCAGCACCCGCCATAGCCGAAGCGCCTGCTCGTCGCCGGCCTGCAACGCCACGACGCGCTGCCTCGACCGGTCGGCGAAGGCGGCGTCGGCGTCGAACTTGACCCTGGCCGCCTGATAGAACGCGGTGAACTGGCCGGATGCCAGCAGCTCATAGGTAGCCTGCTCGCCGACATCGATCACATGCTCGATCAGCATGCCGAACTGGGTGCCCCAGTCGCCCAGGTGCGCGGCCCGGATCACCGTGTGGCCAAGGTGCTCCATGACCCGCACGACCGCGTCGCCGACGGCGGTCGGCCGCAGATGACCCGCGTGCAGTTCCTTGGCCACATTGGGCCCGGAGTAGTCGACGACTATCCGCTGGGCGCGTTCCGGCCTGGTCATGCCGAGCCACTGATCGGTCAGCTGCCCGGCTGCCTGCTCGGCGATCCAGCTGTCGCGCAGCGTCAGGTTGATGAAGCCTGGGCCGCTGACCTCGGCCCGCTCGCACATGGCCGTGCCGCCGAGGTGGACGGCCAGTCGATCCGCGACCTGCCGCGGCGGCAGGCCGAGGCGCTTGGCCAGCGCCAGCGCGACATTGGCCTGGAAATCGGCGAACGACGACGGCCGTATCACCGGGTCGGCGTCGGCGTACTCCGCGCCGAACTCAGCTTCGAGCGCGGCGCTCACGTGCGCCGCGAGCGCGGCCTGCAGATCAGCCATGGCTAAAGCCTATCGATCGTCCGCAACGAGATACCGCCGCTACGCTCGGCGCCACGCCCGGGCCGGCCCGGCAGCGATCGCTGAGCTGATGAGGGGTCAGTCAGAGCGATCTTCCAGGCACCTTCGGTGCGAGGTCTTTGACGTTTGTCCTGAGCGTGACTGCGGGCAGCGGCGGCTGGTTCTACGCGGGCAGGCCGATATACGGACCGGGCAATGGTCACGAACCGTAGTTGGAGCGTGGTGCGTTGGGTCGGTCGGGTGCCATCAGCGGGCGCAGGACGTGGTCGTAGACCTTGGTGTAGAAGTGGGCGAACAGCAGCCCGGCCGCACGGGCGCTCTGGAACGCGGCTGGCGCGGATACGAGAAGGCACGGCGGCGGTCGATGTGTTTTCTGTCGGTGACAGCGAGGATCGCTGGGTAGCCTCGGGGCAGGTTCTCCGCGACATTCTATTTCCTCTGAAAGTCGCCACCAGCGTGGGAGACGTCCGCTAGCGATCATCATCATGAGAGCAGCGCGCTGCTGATTCCCGCTGGCGCGTGGCAGGACCGCTCCTAACTGACCGTCTTTGCCTCGTTGCCGTTCACGCGCAAGGAGCCGCTGAGGCGAGTTTCGCAGTTCGTGTCGATGACCCCTCCTAGCCTAGGGAGGCCCCAGCGAAACTCACCTGGCCTGCGCCAAGGCTCAAGATTTGATCTTGCCGCACCCACGATCCCATGATCGTCACCCCAAGCGCGCTCGGCTCAGCGGGCTACGGCAACGCTGGATCGACTGCGACCTGGCCCGACGCGCTGGCGGCTTGCTCGTCGGGCGGCGGAACGGCCTTGAGAACCTCGTACTCAAGGGTGCCCACCACGGTGCCATCCAGGGCTACCGTGATCTGATGCATGCCCGTCATGGTGAGCGGAATAGACTGGATGGGAACCACGACAGGGAGGGTCGGAAGCAAGGCACCTGCAGTAGTAGTCCCAGGCAAGGTCATGACCGCTTTTGCGACAGCACGAACACCTTCGTCACCAGATCCGGTGACGAACACTTCCAATGTGTGCGATGCCTGCAGGTCGTCAAGGTCTTCTGGTTGCAGCATCATGGCGACCACGGCACCCATTGACGCTGGAAGCGGGTCCCTGATCAGCCTGGTGATGCCTCCCCCGAGGACATGCAACAGCCCCTCACGGATCGTGGCGTAGTCCGCAAGCATGACACTGGTGAGCTTCACCGCGCTGCGGCTTCCTCGTTGAGGCAGGCAACGCTGCCTGAGCTGGCTACATTGATCGGAGTCCGTTCCTCGCCGACTATGATCATCCCACCCAGCCGGGAACTGGCGCCCCATCCAGTTGTGCTGCTGACCACCCAGCAATTCACGAGATGCCCTACGCCTTCAGTTGGAGGCACTCCGATCGACCAGTTGGCGGAGGCGTCGGAGATATCTGCCACCTCAGCGTCTACGAAACTGTGCCAGTCCACATCGAATACAACGATGCACGTCTCCGGGTCGACACCGGCGACCACGGCGTCCGCCCACAACCTCTCCGGCGGATCGTACAGGTTCACCGGCTGACCGGCCATGAGCTGCGATGCTTGCGCGGCGGGGACGCGTGCCACCACACGCCCTTGACCGTCGCGCTCGTTGAAGTCAACATCGATGCGCATCATCGCCCCTTCCTGAACTGCTGGTACACCGGATTGACCTCAGCCGGCCTGAACAGCTCTATGAACTGCTTAACGATGTCGACGTTCAGATCGCTTCCCAAGTCAATGTTCGCATGGCTGGGAAGTGGGCCGTCCGGGGTGATCGCGAACGGCATATTGTCCAGAATGTCACCTACGGTGGTCACCGCCAGCCGCGTCTGCGGCAGCTTGCATGCCGTAGCGATGTCGGCGATCAGCTCTTCCCGCGATCTGGACGGGTCATATCCGACGCCGGTGGACAACGCATAGCCGCAACCCCTGTCATGCGAGACCTGAGCCTGCTCTAGCATCCGCAGCAGGTTCTGAGGATCATGGGGGTCGCCGCCGCGAACCACCAGCGCATCCCGGGGGACATCGACAGGCACATCTGGAGGGCCTAGTCCGTTCCATGCTCAGGACCAATCGTTGAATGCTCGCCCAGTGACCGATCAGCCCTTGGGGCGCAGGCCGTACCTTGTGGTCGGTAATGATCTTGCCTGCAAGACGACTCGCTTTGAGGATGCGGTAGCCGGGAGCATGTGACTGGAGGAAGATCACGTGGAACGGGGCGTGCCCGGTGGTCCGTGCTGATCTCCGTTAGCAGCTTGGCTGCGGTCAGCACTGTCACCGCCGCGCCGTCATCACGGCGGACGGCCCGGAACATCCCGAACACACGGCTGATCTCGTACGCATGGTCCTATCGACGGCGCAGATCTTCCAGGTCGGCCATCCAGTCCGCCCGAGCCGGCTCTCGCGTGACCACGGCTTATCACGTGACCCTGGCTGCGGTGCCGTCTCGGCATCGGCCGACGCGGGGTGGAATCACTCCTGACGGTTGCACTGCCCGCACGTCCCGCACACAAAGCCACCGCAGCGGAGGACGTCAAGAGCGCGGAGGATCTGAAGTCATCATAATACGGGCATAACGCCATTGGGGGCGTCACCAACGCCCGGGGTCTTGACCAGGGAGATGGGACTCCATAGTCACTTCGGTCGTAGCACGAGCTCGCGGTGCCGCACCCGTCGGCGCGCTTCTGGACAGCCTAGGACTGCCTCGCTGATCACTCAGCTTGAGGAACTCCACTGGACCGGCCGCCCCAGCTACCCGATCCGCGCCATGGTCGGTTTGGCGCTGGTCAAGAGCCTGCACATGCTGCCGATCCGGACACAAACCGTCGCGTTGGTCCGTGACCACGACGCCTTGCGGGACGCGCTTGGTGCGGTCCCGAGCGTGGACGCCGCCTACCGGTTGCCGCCAAGCTGCGCAAGCTCGACAAGCTGCTGGCCGCGTGCATTGACGCGGTGATCGCCTCGCCGCGGGACGCCCGGCCGGAAATGGGCCGGACGATCGCGATTGACGGAAGCGACCTCCCGGTCTACGGAAATGGGCAGCGCCATGTGAAGCGCGGCGGTGAATTGCGGAAGAAGTTCGCGGACCCGGACGCTTCATGGGGCCACAGGTCAAGTATTAGCACGCGCAGCGGCGGCGGCTATGGCTTCAAATTCACACCGCCGTCTGCACAGTGACCGGGCTGCCGCTGGCGTGGACTGTCACAACAGCGAAGGACTCGGAAGCTTCCCGAGGTCCCGCTGCTGCTCGACGCGATCCTCGCCAAGCTCGCCACCGCGTTCGCTGCCACGCGAGCGTAGGACAGCCCACTTCCGGCACCCGCCACAGGCGGGCACTTCGGTATGCCCGGACAGCGAAATCGGGCCTTCACTGGCTACGATCGGGTCGCAGGAGTGCCATCAAGGGCATCTTGGCGGCAAAATCGCAGCTAAATGCGGCCAAATCGGAGCTAAATAAGGCAGAACCATGATCAGGAGCGACGCTGAACCGGGTTTCGCAGTTCGTTGCGCTGACCCCTCCTGGCTGTCGGTCACGCGATCCATCGGGTCGGCGGCGCGGCGGCCGGGTAGTTTTCCGGGTGGGTTCCGGCCCGCTCAGGTGCGGCGCAGGAATCCCTGACGGTGGTGCGGGCCGAGCCGCTCCCTGATCTTGTCGGCTATCTGGCCGCTGGCGAGGTCGGCGGCGAGGCGGCAGGCGGCCGCGGCGCCACGGGCGCTGGCCGCGCCGTGCGCGATCACCACCGTGCCCTCCAGGCCGAGCAGCGCGGCGCCGCCGTAGGTCTCGGGGTCGATCCGCTGCTGAAGTGCGCGCAGCTCGCGGCGCTGCAGCAGCGTGCCGATCCTGGCCGCACGCGAGCCGTCGAGCGCCGACCTGAACTGGCCGCCCGCGAACGCGGCAGTTCCCTCGACGGTCTTCAGCGCGATGTTCCCGGCGAACCCGTCGGCCACGATGACGTTGACCTTGCCGGTCAGCAGGTCGCAGCCCTCCACGTTGCCGGTGAAGTTGATCGGCATCGCGCCGTGCTGAGTCTCGGCGCTGAGCAGCTCGTAGGCCCGCCGGGCCAGCTTGTTGCCCTTGCCAGGCTCGGAGCCGATGGACAGCAGGCCAACCCGTGGCTCGATGACGCCGAAGGCCACCTCGGCGTAGGCGACACCGAGCTGGGCGAACTGAACCAGCATCTCTGGTTTCGGATCGGCGATCGCTCCCGCATCGATCAGCACGGTCGCGGTCGGCAGGGTCGGCAGCGCGACCGCGAGCGCGGGCCGCAGCACGCCGGGCAGATTGCGCAGCCGCAGCCGGGCGGTGGCGACGATGGCCGCGGTCGATCCTGCCGACATGACCGCCTTCGCCTGACCAAGCCGGACCAGCTGGCAGGCCAGCGCGATGCTCGAACGGGGGCGGCGCCAGCTGGCCAGCGCGCCTTCGTCCATGGCCAGCGAGTCCTCCGCAGTCACCAGCCGGATCTGGCCGATGACGCCGTGCTGGGCAAGCAGTGGCCGGACCTGGCCAGGGCGGCCGATCAGGGTAATGCGAGTGCCCGACTCGCGAAACGCCTCGACCGCGCCTGCCACGATCTCCTCTGGAGCGCGGTCACCGCCCATCGCGTCGACCGCGATCACAGGGTGCTGGGTCTCGGCCCGGTGCAGCGCGTCGGTCCGGTGGGGCGTCTCGGTCCGGTGGGGCGTCTCGGTCCGGTGCGGCGTCTCGGTCCGGTGCGGCGCTTCGGCTCGGTGTAGTGCGCCGAGCCGGTGCGGCGCGTCGGACCGGTGCGAGCCGGAGGGTCGGCCTGCCTGGCGCGCCCCGTTCTGCGCCGAAGGGTGGCCAGCGGTGAGGTCGCCCTCTGGCTGTCGTCCGGCTTCGGGGGCGGAGTCGGAGGTGCCGCTGGCCGTCACGCCGGTGCCTGCGACGCCTCCGGCTGGGGAATCGCGTCGGCTGACTGAGCGTCCGCGCCGGCCGTCTGGGCACCCGTCTCGGTCGGCCGGGCCACGTCCGCGTCGGCTGCCCTGGCGTCCGACTCGGCTGGCTGGGAACGCGCGTCGGCTGGCTGGGAGCGCGCGTCGGCCGCGGGTGAGCTGGCCGGAGCTGTGACGCGCCTGATGGCCAGGCAGCTGATGCCGGCCACCGTCAGCACCGTGATCGGCAGGATCAGCGTCAGGTGCAGCGCGTTCACGAAGCCCTGGGAGAACACCGCCCGGCCCAGCTGGTCAAGCTGGGTGATCACGGCCGGCGGCGTGCCGGCCGGCAGCCTGACATTGCTGTGGCCGGCGCCGACCTGGACGCCGCTCTGAGCCGCCTTGGCGAATCCGGCCACGAACTGCCCGCGAGCCCGGGCAGGCAGCACGGCGGCGCGCCTGGCCGCCTCGGCGGGCAGCGCCACGGCGAGCCGGTTCTGCAGCAGCGCACCGATGGCGGCGGTGCCGATCACGGCCCCGACCTGACGCACCGTATTCAGCATGCCCGACGCGGCCCCGGCCATCATCGGCTGGACGCTGCGCATCGCTATCGTGGTCATCGGGGCGAACGTGCAGCCCAGCCCCACACCGGCGATGGCCAGGCCGGGGAGGAAGGTCACCCAGGTGGATGACGTCGCCGCGACGGTTCCGACCCAGGTCATCCCGCCGGCGAACAGGATCAGGCCGGAGAAGAGGATGTACTTGCCGCCGATCCGGTCGGTCATCCGGCCCGCCACAGGCGCGACGAACATGGAGACCAGGGAGGCTGGCGCCATCGTCAGGCCCGCCCTCAGCGCCGAGAAACCCAGTGCCGACTGCAGGTAGATGGTGAGCGGAAGGAAGATACCCATCATTCCGATGGTCACGGCGCCGGATACCCAGTTCATCAGGGCGAAGTTCCGGCCCCGGAAGAGCGAGAACGGAACCAGCGGCTCGCGGTCCTGGGTGCGCGCCTGGACCAGCAGGAAGACGCCGAGCAGCACGATGCCGGCGCCGATCACCAGCGGGATCGAGATGAAGGAGGTGATCTTGCCCCAGTTGTAGCGCTGGCCCTCGACCAGGCCGTAGCAGATCGCGAGCAGCGCGGCGCTGGCCAGCACCACGCCGGTCATGTCGAGCCGGTGCTCGCGTCCCGTTCGCAGGTCCGGGATCAGGATCACGCTCAGCGCTATCACGACGGCGCCGATCGGCAGGTTGATGAAGAAGATGTACCGCCAGTCGAAGGCGGTGACGAGCAGGCCGCCGAGAGTCGGGCCCGCGATGGTCGCCACACCGGCCACCGCGCCCCAGATGCCGAACGCGGCACCTCGCCGCTCGGGCGGGAACACCATGGTCAGGATCGCCAGGGTCTGCGGCATCAGCAAGGCGGCACCGACCCCCTGGACCGCGCGGAACGCGACCAGCCAGCTGACCGTCGGCGAGAAGCCGCAGGCGGCAGACGCCGCGGTGAAGAGCACGACGCCCCAGATGAACAAGGTTCGCTGACCACGCAGGTCACCGAGCCGCCCGGCGGTGATCAGGAGCACCGCGAGCACCAGCGCGTAGGCATTGATCACCCACAGGATGCCGTCAAGCGACGCGTGCAGCTTCGTGATCATGTTCGGGACGGCGATGTTCACGATCGTGAGATCCAGCAGGGTCATGAAGAACCCGAGCGAGACGACGAGCAGGACCACCCAGGGCCTGCCGCGGTACTTGTTCACGTTGACTAACCTTCCCTGGCTGCTGCGCGGACCTGGCTCGGCCCGATTTAGGTCTGCCTGAGTGCAGCGCCCGGCCAGACCACCGCTATTCCCGAACCGGTCAGGGAACGGGCCGGGCCGGGTATTTCCCGTTCCCGTCCCCGTCCCCGTCCGCGGCGCGTCCTGGCTGCGGCCGGGGCCCTGCCGCTAGCTCCGATGCTAGGCCCAGGCACTGACAGCCACCGCAGCACCATGATCGTGGCGGATGACCCGCGGAGTTTCGCGGTCGTTACCCCGCCAGCCAGCCGATGTCCTGCCTCGGCTGGCCGGGTGCGACCGGAGGGCCAGAGCGCGGCGAGGCCGGCCGCGGCGGAGCCGCCGGAGCTGGCAGCGGGGTGGCTGGGTGCGTGCGAGCCGGCCACGGCACAGTATGCTCCCGGGCCATGAATTTGAACGGGACAGCAGCGATCGTCTCAGGGGGCGCCAGCGGCCTCGGTGAGGCAACGGTACGTGACCTTGCCGCGGCGGGCTGCGCCGTGGTCGTGGCCGACCTCAACGAGGAGCGCGGCAAGGCGATCGCCGACTCGGTCGGCGGTGTCTTCGCCAGGACCGACGTCGCCGACGAGCAGTCGGTGTCTGAGGCCGTCGCGGCCGCCGACGCCCTGGGCGCGCCGCTGCGGGTCGCGGTGAGCTGCGCCGGAATCGGCTGGGCCGCCCGTACGGTCGGCCGTGACGGCACGCCGCACGACCTTGGCGCCTACCGGAAGGTGATCGAGGTCAACCTGATCGGCACCTTCAACCTGATCCGGATCGCGGCGGCGGCCATGGCGAGGACCGAGCCGGCCGATGCCGACGGCCAGCGGGGCGTGATCGTCAACACCGCCTCGATCGCCGGCATCGAGGGCCAGACCGGCCAGATCGCTTATTCGGCCTCCAAGGGCGGGATCATCGGCATGACCGTGCCCGCCGCGCGCGACCTGGCCGCGATCGGCGTGCGGGTGAACACGATCTGCCCGGGCATCATTGACACGCCTATCTACGGCGAGGGCCCGGGCAGCGATGACTTCAAGGCCAAGCTGATCGCCCCCGTGGTGTTCCCCAAGCGGATGGGAACGGCGGCCGAGTTCGCCCAGCTCGTCCGGGCGCTGATCGAGAACGACTACATGAACGCCGAGGTAGTCAGGTTCGACGGAGGCATCAGGTTCCAGCCCAAATGACCGCCGGATCCAGGCAACGATGCGCGGCCGGGTCACCGGCGAGCCAGACTGGCCGCGAGCCGAGCCAGGGGCGGACCGGAGCGCGGCACAGGCAGTGCCATGGAGCAGGTATTCATTAGGTCAGCGAGATCTGAACGCCCGGACGACCGGGCTGCCCGGCCCGTTCACTTGTGAAGCCAACGTCGGTGGGAGGCACCGGTATGTCGGAGGCGGTTCTTACCGAGGTTTCCGGCGGGGTCGCCGTCATCACGATCAACCGGCCGCAGGCGCGCAACGCCGTCAACGGCGATGTCGCCAGGGGCATCGCGGCCGCTGTCGCCGAATTCGACGGCCGCGCTGACATCAGCGTCCTGGTCCTCACCGGGGCGGGCGGCACGTTCAGCGCCGGAATGGATCTTAAGGGATTCCTGGCCGGCGACGCTCCGATCGCCGACGGCCGCGGCTTCGGCGGAATCGTGGAACGGCCGCCGGCCAAGCCGGTGATCGCGGCCGTCGAGGGATACGCGCTGGCCGGCGGGTTCGAGCTGGCGCTCGCCTGCGACCTGGTCGTGGCCAGCGAGGAGGCCAGGTTCGGCCTGCCCGAGGTCCGCCGCGGACTGGTGGCCGGAGCGGGCGGGCTGCTCAGGCTGCCCCGGAGAGTTCCCTATCACCTGGCCATGGAGATCGCGCTGACCGGCGAGCACTTCCCGGCCGCCAGGCTGGCCGCGGCCGGGCTGGTGAGCAGGCTGGTGCCGGCCGGGCAGGCGCTCGACGCGGCCGTCGAACTGGCTGGCCAGGTAGCGCTCGGCGCGCCGCTGGCGCTCGCGGCCACCAAGCGGGTCATCGTCGAGTCTGCCGACTGGCCGGCCGCCGAGGCCTTCGCCAGGCAGGGCGAGATCATCGGGCCGATATTCGGGTCGAAGGACGCGATGGAGGGCGCGATCGCGTTCGCCGAGAAGCGGGCTCCGGCCTGGCGCGGCGAGTAGCTTGCGGCCCAGGCGGGAACAGCCAGGCAGCACCCGGTAGAAGCAGCACAGCCAGCAACAGAGCGGCTGCCGGTGAGTGGAGGCACGATGACCGTTCCGCGGATCAGCGTCGTCGTGCCGTTCTACAACAACGTCGACCTGCTCGGCGAGTGCCTCGCCTCGATCGCCGCCCAGACCATCACGGACCTTCAGGTCATCATGGTCGACGACGGCTCGACCGACGGCAGCTCAGCCGCGGCCAGCGCACATGCCGCCGACGATCCCAGGTTCACCCTGGTCAGCGTCCCCAACGGCGGACCTGGCTCGGCGCGCAACCACGGCGTCGCCGCGGCCACCGGCGAGTTTCTCGCGTTCGTTGACGCCGACGATGTGCTCCCGCCCGATGCCTACGCGACGATGCTCGGCGTGCTTGAGCGGTCGGGCTCGGACTTCGTCTCCGGCGCCGTCAGGCGGCTGAGCGCGGCCGGCCTCGGCGAGTCTGGCCTGCACGCCCGCGCGATCAAGGCCAGACGGCTGGGCACGCACATCAGCCGCACTCCCGAGCTGTTCTACGACATCTCGGTGTGGAACAAGCTGTTCCGCCGGTCGTTCTGGGACGCCAGCGGACTCGCCTTTCCCGAGGGCATGCTGTGGGAGGACCTGGTCGCCATGACCAGGGCGCACGTGCTGGCCCGCGCCGTCGACGTGATCACCGAGCCGGTGTATCACTGGCGCGACAGGGACCAGGGCGCTCCGTCGATCACCCAGTCACGGACCGACATCAGCAACTTCAGCGACCGGATCACCGCGCTTGAGATGATCGACGACTTCCTGCGCGAGCGCGGCACGCCCGCCATGCTGCGGCAGCACCAGCACAAGGCGCTGATCAACGACCTGTGGCTGTACATCGGTGACCTGTGCAGGACCAGCGCGGACTATAGGTCCGAGTTCATCGGCCTCGCACGCCGCTACCTGGGTCAGGTCAATCCGAAGGTGACCTCTGACCTGCCAGCCGAGCACAAGCTTGCCTACTACCTGATCGGGCAGGACAAGGCGGCCGAGCTGGCCGAGTACGCCGGCTGGCTGGCCGCTCATCCTGGCCGGACCCCGCCGATGGTGCGGACTTTCCGCGGGCGCCGCGCTGACCTGCCGTTCCGCCGCGATCGCGGACTGGCCATCCCCGATCGGGTGTTCCGCCCGCTCTGGCGCGAGCTCGATCCTTACGTGCGCGTGGACGGCATCTCCTGGCGTGATGACGGGCTGGTCATCACCGGCTGCGCCTATATCCCCTCGGTCGACATCGGCAGGCGGCGGCACACCACCAAGCTGGTCGTCCTTGTTCCGAGTGGCCGCCGCCTGCCGGTGCTGCTGCCCGCCAGATCGGTGCGGCATCCCGAGGCCACGCCGCGGTCGGGGCAGGACCGCTACTCCTACGAATGGGCCGGATTCCGCTGCGAGATCAGCCCGCGCTGGCTCCGGGCCGGGCGCCGCTTGCGCACCGCCGACTGGGACTGCTTCGTCGTCGTCCGGGCTCGCGCTGTCGTGCGGCCGGCCAGGCTGCACACCCCCGGGCCTGCCGCCGAGCATCCAGCGGCGCGGCAGATCGCGCCCGGCCTGACGTTCGGCGCCCGCTGGGCCGGGCGCAGGCTGCGGCTCCAGTTGCGCCGGGACGGGCAGTCGCCGCCCGCCGGAGCACCGGAGCCCGATGCCGCCCCGCGGAGTGCCGTGCCCGCCGCGCCGGCCCCGTCCGCCGGGCCTGCCTCCTCCGCCGGGTCGTCCGAGCCGGTCGGGTCCGCCGCGCCCGCCGGGCGCGCCCAGCCAGGCGAAGTGCCGATGGTAACCGAGCAGACCTGGAGCAAGGACGGGCGGCTGGTGCTGCACGGCTCGCTGTCGCAGGCATCGCCGGGAAACCTCGAGATCGTGCTGCGCCGCAGGGGCGGCCTGGAGCGGCACGTCATCCCCGCCGACCGGCAGGGCGACCGGTTCAGCGCCGCGATCGCTGTCGGTGCGCTCGACGTCTTCGGCGAGCGGCTGCCGCTGCCAGACGGACGCTGGGACATCATGTTCCGCTGCCCGGTCGATCGGCTCGATCCTGGCGCCGATGCGGATCCGCTGGCCGGAGCGGATCGCGACCTTACGAGCGACGGGCTGATCACGGCCAGGCCGGCCAGGCTCGGCCGCAAGATCTACCGATGCGCGTCAGCGGCGGCACCGGCGGCCCGCCCGGAATCGGCGTCCGCGTCGATGAGCTCGGGCACCGGGCTGCTGCTCGATGTCGGCTCGGTGCTGCGGTTCGCCGAGCGCGGCAGGATCCGCCGGCGCCTGCTGCGCGAGGTCTACTACCGGATCCAGCGCAGGCTGCCGTGCCGGGACGCGATCCTGTTCATCAGCTTCAAGGGCAAGCAGTGCGGGGACAGCCCGCGCGGGATCGCCGATGAGCTACGCCGCCGCGACGATGCCAGGGAGCACATCTGGGCCGTCAGGGACTGGTCGGTACTCGCCCCCGATGGCGCCAGCGCGGTGCTGATCGGCACGCAGGAGTACTACGCCGCACTCGGCCGGTGCTCGTTCGTGGTCGCCAACGATCACATGCCCCGACCGTTCCGCAAGCGGGCGGGTCAGCGGTACGTGCAGACCTGGCATGGCACGCCGCTCAAGCGCATCGGCTACGACATCGGCGAGCCCCGGTTCGCCAGCGGCACCCGGTACTTCGACTACCTGGCCCGCGACGTCGCTCAGTGGGACCTGCTGCTGTCCCCGAATCCGTTCAGCACCCCGATCATGCGGCAGGCCTTCAGGTTCACCGGTGAGATCTGCGAGTCGGGCTACCCGCGCAACGACGCGCTGCTGGCCGGTCAGGCCGCCGGCCAGCTAGGCGGCGACCAGGCGGCGGGAACGGCGGGCCGGGCCGCCGAGGTACGGCGCAGGCTCGGCCTGCCGCCCGGGCGGCGCGTGGCGATGTACGTCCCGACCTGGCGGGACGACCAGTCTGACGACTCGGGCCAGTACCGGCTGGATTTCCGGCTGGACCTGGACGCGGCCCGGCGCCGGCTCGGGTCCGGGTACGTGCTGCTGATCCGAGGGCACCACCTGATGGCCAGCGGGCTCCCGGCGGTGACCGACCCCGGTTTCACGCTCGACGTCACAGGTTATCCCGACATCGCCGATCTGCTTCTGGTCACCGATGTGCTGATCACTGACTACTCGTCCGTGATGTTCGATTTTGCGCCGACTGGCCGGCCCATGCTGTTCTTCACCTACGATCTGGAGCAGTACCGGGATCAGGTGCGCGGCTTCTACCTCGATTTCGATGCGCTGGCGCCGGGCCCGCTGCTTGCCACCTCCGACCAGGTGATCACGGCGCTCGCGGACCTGGACGCCGTCGCGGCGAGATACCGGGCCGCGCACGCCGCCTTCACCGCCAGGTTCTGCCCGCTCGATGACGGGAACGCTTCGGCACGCGCATGCGACCGGATTTTCGGAGATTAGACTGCCCGCAGGTGAGCCTGAATTGATGCATAACGAACTCCACCTGGCTGATCCAGGCACTCAGGCCAGTGTCGAGGAGGGAAAGCGCACGCGTGTCCGCCCAGCAGGCTGACGTGCCTGTCAGCGACGCCGGGATCGCGGCGGCCGTCCGCACCGAGCCGGAACGGCACGGCCCGCGCCTGGAACTGCCCGGCTGGCTGATGGTGGCCATCCCCGCCCTGGCCGAGCTGCTGGCGGGCGGATACCGGATCGCCGGGCCTTCGCTGTGGCGAGACGAGGGCTACACCATCGTCGGCTCCCAGCGCCCGGTCGGAGCCATCTGGGCGATGATCCAGCACCAGGACGCCGTGCACGCGCCCTACTACCTGCTGATGCATTTCGTGATCGCGGCAGGCGGCAGCTCGGAGACGACCCTGCGACTGCCCTCGCTGATCGCGATGTGTCTCGCGGCCGGGCTGACCGCGGTGGTCGGCAGGCGGCTCGCTGCCGCGTCCGGGCTGCGCGCACCGGCCGCGACCGGCCTGCTGGCCGGCCTGCTGCTGGTGGCCGTGCCGCTGACCACCCGCTACGCGCAGGAGGCCAGGACCTACGGCCTCACCATGTTGTTCGCCGTGCTCGCGACATACCTGCTGATCAGGGCGGCCTCAAGCCGCCGGTGGAGCTGGTGGGCCGGCTACGCGCTGGCAATCGCGCTGGTCGGGATGTTCAGCATCCTCGCCGTGCTGCTCGCGGCCGCGCACGGGATCAGCCTCGTCCTGGCCCGCCGGGCCAGCCCCGGTCTGGTTACTTCGGTTCCTGGCCGGGGCGGTGTCCCGGCTGGTGACCCAGATCTCCGCGGCCTGGCCGGCACTGGCGCGGGCGGCGGCGGCGCAGGTCGTGGTAGGGCGGACTCTGCTGGTACGGACCTCGGCAGGACGGATCTTGGTGGTACGGACCTCGGTCGTGCGCAGTCTGGTGGCCCGGCCAGCCACGCTGCCGCAAGTGGCGGCCCGGGCAGTGACAGCGCAGCAGGTGGCGGCCCGGGCGGTGGTGGCGCGGCCAGTGACGGCGTGAGCTCACGCGCGGGCAGTGACAGCGCGGGCAGTGACAGCGCGGCCAGTGACGGCGTGAGCCGGAGTGCGGGCGGTGGCGGCGCGGCACCTAGCGCTGCGGCAGGTGGCGGCGCGGGCAGTGACAGCGCGGCCAGTGGTGGCGTGAGCCGGAGTGCGAGCCGTGGCAGCGCGGCCAGGAGCGCTGCGGCAAGTAGCGGCCCGGGCGGTGGTGGCGCGGCCAGTGACGGCGTGAGCTGGAGCGCGGGCGGTGGCGGCGCGGAGAGTCGCGGTACTGGCACTAGCGGCGCCGAAGTCGGTGCTGTGCACCGTGTCGATGCGAATATCCGTGTTGATGCGAGTGGCCGTGCGGATTTCGACGCGGATCTCGGCGGTGCGAATCATGATCGGACCCGCGCCGCCGTGGTGACCGAAGGGGCTGTGACACGATGGATGGTGGCTTGCGGCGCTGCCGCCGTTCTGCTCGCCCCGATGATCATCTTTGCGGTCGCGCAGGCGTCCCAGGAGAACTGGATAACCACGCCGGACCTATCGACGGTCGCCACGTTGGTACGCGACTTCGCCGGAACAACGCTGCTGATCCCGGTGATCGGCCTGCTCGCGGTGCTCGGGTGCGTCGCCGGGTCCGGCCTTCGCCGGGGCAGCGGCCTGACCGTCGCGGTGGTCACGGTGCCATGGCTGGTGCTGCCCCCGGTCCTGCTGCTGGCGGTGTCGCTCGCGCACCCGCTGTACGTGGAGCGCTATGTGGTGTTCTGCCTTCCGGCCCTGTCTGTGCTGTCAGCGGCCGGACTGACCTCGCTGGTCGAGCCGACTAGGTCGGCGCTGGCCGAGCGGGGAATCTCGGGCAGCCGGTCGGCCGCGGCGCTCGCCGTCGGGCCTTCGGTCGTGCTCGCCGTGATCGTGGTCGCGGCACTCATCGGCCCGCAGCGGGCGATCAGGCAGACCACGGCACGGGTCGATGACCTGCGAGCAGTCGCCGCGACGGTCGCCGCGAATGAGCGGCCTGGTGACGCGATTGTCTACCTGCCCTGGGATACCCGGCCGATCGGGATGGCCTATCCTGGTCCCTTCCTGAAGCTGCGCGACGTTGAACTCGGCAGCTCGCCGATCGCTTCGGCGACTCTGCGCGGAGTTGAGGCGTCGGCCAGCCTGGTCGCAGCCAGGCTTCGCGGAGTTCGGCGGGTCTGGACGGTGCAGTGGGCTCAGCAGCCATCGCCTGGCGGCCCGACTCCGACTGAAGCGGCCGCCGCCGCCGCGATCAAGGGGATGCGCCTGATCGAGCGCTGGCACATCGCGTCAGTCGTGCTCAGCCTGTACGCGGCGCGCTGATCGCCCGGTCCGGGCCCGTCTTCCTTGATCCCGTAACGACCATGGTCGCCGGGACGCTGGGTTACGCCCAGACGCCGCTGCCAGGAACACCTGCCGGAGCTGCCCGCCGCCCCGCCGGGCGGCGGGCGTACCGGACCGTTTGGCTGGCCGGAACGGGGTCCCAGCCAGTGGGCCGGCCTGGCGGGGTGTCCGCGGGGCTGGTTCCCGGGTACTGGTTGGCGGGTGCCTGTGGTGGCTGGCCGGAACGGGGCGCTGGCCAGTCGTGCCGCTGGACGGGGTCCATCGGCTGGTTCCCGGGTGCTGGTTGGCCGGGTGCCGGGGTGGTGGGGCTGGTCGGTTCGGGCCAGCTGCCGCCGACGCTGGCTGCGCGGCTAGGTGGCGGAGGGTCGCGGTGCGTGCTGGGCGAGCTGGTGGCGGAGCTTGCCGCGACCGCGATGCAGGCGGGACATGACGGTGCCGATCGGAGTTCCCATGATCTGGGCGACTTCGCGGTACGGGTAGCCCTCGATATCGGCGAGGTAGATCGCGGTGCGGAACTCGGCGGGCAGGTCCCGCACGGCGTTCAGGATGTCAGAGTCGGTCATCTTGTCCAGCGCCTCCACCTCGGCCGATGGGGCGGGAGGGCGGAGCGGGTCCGAGCCAGTGTGCCAGTCGGTGGTCACGTCGACGCCGGGGGCTCGGACGGGCTCGCGCTTCCGCTTGCGGCAGGTGTTGATGAAGGTGTTGGCCAGGATCCTGTACAGCCAGGCCCGCAGGTTAGTGCCGGGTGTGAACTGGCCGAACGCGGTGTAGGCGCGGGTCATGGTCTCCTGGAGCAGGTCTTCGGCGTCGGCCGGATTGCGGGTCATCCGCAGCGCTGCCGGGTAGAGCTGGCTCAGGTACGGCAGCACATCCTGCTCGAACCTGGCGTATCGGTCCGTCGTAGTGGTGGCGGTCATGATCGGCATCGCTCCCCTCGCTGTCGGTCACCTCTAAGACGCCGCAGGAGCCCAGATGGACGCGTGATCTGAGTTACACAGCAACTACAGATCGCAACGGAGCATCCACACACCCGCCGTGCCACCCCTTGGCGATGCCCCCTCGGCCTCGACTCGAGGCCGAGGGGCCATCGGAGGAGGGGCCATCGGCTGAGGTTCGCCGCATCAATCGTGCGGTTACTCAGCCGATACACGGCTGACAGATTCCCGTGATCATGGAATCCGCGCTCGGCCAGACTCGTACTCGGGCAGCCGCACCGACCGGGTTGGTTGTGCTCGGGCGGCCGGGCTGGCCGGGTTGGTTGTGCTCGGGCCGCCACGGCCGCTGCGCTGGGATGGTGCTCAGGCGGGCACGGCAGCCGGCCGAGACGGCGCGTAGGCAGCCAGCTTTCTGCGGAGTTTGCCCCGGCCACGGTGCAGCCTGGACATCACCGTCCCGATCGGAATGTCCATGATCTCGGCGACCTCCCGGTACGGGTAGCCCTCGATGTCGGCGAGGTAGATCGTCACCCGGAACTCCGCTGGCAGGCCGCGGAGGGCGTTGAGTATCTCAGAGTCACCCAGCCGGTCCAGCGCCTCCGCCTCGGCCGACCTGGCCCTCGGGGCGAGCGGATCGGCCCTGTTCCGCCAGTCCTCGGGCAGTTCCAGGCAGAACGAATGGCTCGGCTCGCGCTTCTTCTTCCGGCAGCTGTTGATGAACGTGTTGGCCAGGATCCGGTGCAGCCAGGCCCTGAGATTCGTGTCGGGCTTGAACTGGTGGAAGGCGCTGTAGGCCTTGGCGAAGGTCTCCTGGATCAGGTCCTCCGCGTCGCTGTGGTTGCGCGTCATTCGCAGAGCGGTGGGGTAGAGGTGGCCCATCTGGGGTAGTACATCCCGCTCAAAAAGGGCATTGCATTCGGGGGTATGTGGTGCGGGGGTCACGTCGTCCTCTCGCTTCCTCGTTCCCGGCTCCCGTTGAGCACCGCAGCCGGCCACGACCTGGTTGATTCGCGACGGCGCGGTGCCTGGCAACTGGCATTCGCAGCGGACCGAGTGATCGGTTTGGGTGCCGAGAGGTGTACAGGACAGCGTTGGATGCGGGCACCAGATGCGGGTGAGCGATGGCGCCCCGGCTACCCGAGCTGATCGGCGGGGAGCGGGACGACGCCGAGTACCGGCGTCCACCCGAGCTAGCGATGCCCGGAATACCACCTCCTGGGAGTAACTTCGAGCGCCACTGACCTCGGGCGTGCCGCCGAAGCGATGCGGCCCGGTCAGGTGTCGGCCGTTCCGTCGGGGTCGGGTATCTTGACTGTCTAGACTTTGACTGTTGGTTCAACAGTAACGCACGGTGAGGAAACTATCACGAATTTGTGACTGAATTCCTGAGATCGCAGGTCATCGTCCTGCATCTGGTGCGCTGCCTGATGACTCGGCGGCCGACCTCAGCCAGATCCGGAGTCAGATCCAGCTGTTGAACCACATCCGCTGATGCCAGAACGCGTACGGGATGGCCTTCGCGGTGAGCACTGGATACAGGTAGGCGAAGTTGGCCAGCACCAGCAGCAGGTAAGCGCCTGCCAGCACCGCGCCTACCGCACGTCGGCCTGGCGCGGCCCGTGCCGGGCCGACGATCAGGCCGAGGCACAGTGTGATCGCCATCACCAGGAACGGGACGAAGGCGACCGAGTAGAAGTAGAACTCTGTCCGGTGGTCGTGCCAGGCGAACCAGAACCACGGCAGCCAGCCAGCAGCGACGCCGAGCAGCACTGCGCCCGCCCGCCAGTCCCGGCTGGTCACCCACCACCAGAGGCAGAAGATCAGGGCCAGGTTCGCCGCCCACCAGATCGCCGGGGTGCCGATCGCGAGCACCTCGGATGAGCAGTCACCCGTGCAGCCCTTGGGAGCCGTGTAGAAGAACGAGACCGGCCGGCCTGCCGCGCGATCTGGACTTAGAAATCATGCTCCACTGCGTGGCGCTGCCGTGGGACAACGAAACTGGGCCCCTTCCCGCCGCTGGCGTAGTGCGGGTGGCTGGCGGCTGGGGTCTTTGCGGTGATCGGGCAGCGGCAGGCGGGCGGAAGGCGCACAGTTGTGCTGACGTGCCGTCCGTCGTCGCCGTTTGCCGTTGGACCGTTCGAGGCCGTGAGTTAGATTGGCGCCCGAGCCCCTTCCCGGGTAACCCCCGTTGCTGCTGCGTGCGCGTGTGTCAGTCTCCTGTACTGACCGGGGCTCTGGCGGGCGGCGCGCCTGTCCCACTGGCGGGGGGGT
>DATNIU010000057.1:0-21510 GCA_035604275.1 Streptosporangiaceae bacterium
TCCGGCCCCCAGCAGGACCGGGGTGTCGAGCGGGCCGTCGAGCAGGGCCAGCTCGGGGCGCTTCGGCAGCATGCCGTCGCCGCTCGACACGCCGCGCAGCATCCGGCTCAGCCACGGCGCGGCGTGCTCTCTGGCCCACCCGACGTCCTCGCGCCTGGCCGTGAGCCAGCCGGTCGCGGCGCCGGCCAGCCCGGGCCTGCTCTGGTCGGGCGGCAGCGGCTCGCGCCAGTCCTCGCCTGCCGGTATCCCGGCGACGCCGCAGGCCAGCAGCGCCACCCTGCGGTGCCCGTCGGGCGCCAGGTGCAGCCGGTCCGGGCACCAGAGCCGGCGGTCGGTGAGTATCCGCATCGACCACAGGTCGGCGAGCAGGCAGTCGTAGCGGCCGGCGATCTCGCGCACGTGCATGCTGAACACGGCCGCCTTGCCCCGGATCAGGCGCAGCACGGGGAAGGTCCTGGTGTCGAAACCGGTGAACATCATCACCGCGCAGCCAGCGGCGGTCAGGCTAGCCACCGCCGACTCCAGGGTCACCGCGAGCAGATCGGGATCGGCTCGCGGCCGCAGCAGGTCGTTGCCGCCCGCCGCCAGGCTGACCAGGTCGGGGCTCATCGCGATCGCGGCTGGCACCTGCTCGTCGAGCACCTCGCCGAGCAGCTTGCCGCGGATCGCCAGGTTCGCGTACCGCAATCCTGGCTGGCGCGCGGCCAGCAGCTCGGCGAACCGGTCCGCCCAGCCGCGGCAGCCATTGCCGTCGGCGTCCAGATCACCGACCCCTTCGGTGAAGCTGTCGCCCAGGGCGGCAAAGGACCTGAACTCCGGCATCGTCAGTCCCCGTTCCTGCGCCGACCACGGCCGTTCACAGCCAGCCCGGCCAGCGCCTTGATGAAGCGTCCAAGCGTTATTCCCCGTTGAAGGCTAACCTCACCAGCCTCAACGGACGACCCGGAGCGCGCTCACCGGACGACCCGGAGCAGGCCGATGCCGACCTGCGGCCTGGTCAGCAGGCCGGGCACTGTGGCCCTGAAGAGGGGATGCTGGGCCAGTAGCCGTCGACTCACCGCCACCGGTCCCGAGGTGACCGGGCACGGGTGAGCGGCGGCGAATGCGCCGAGCCAGGTCTGGGTACCATCCGGTCGCTCGGACCGGAGTTCGACAAGCATGCGACCATCGCGATCCGGGCAGCTGGCCCGGCCTGAACGGGGGCGGAAACGGCGAGACCGGTCGTCCGTGACCGTATTCTCCCGATCCGGTTCTTTAGGACGAAAGCCTCTGCTTGAACCAGTTCCGCTGCTTGCATGAACCTCGTTAGGGATCACGCCAGCCGCGCATGGGCATCGCAAGGAGCCGGTTTTCCGCCCGTTCCGGCCGGTTTACTTGATCAGTCCCATGGGCTGTGCATGCGAGGAGACATCGTGAATGACGTTCTCTACATCGGGCTGACGATCGTGGTGTTCGCCGCGCTCTTCCTGCTGCTGAAGGGGGTTGAGCGCTTTGAGCGCTGAGAACTGGCTCGGCCTGATCGCCGGCCTCGGCCTGATCGTTTACCTATTCCTAGCTCTCGTCCTGCCGGAGAGGTTCTGATGAGTAGCGCTGCTGCTGGCTGGCTTCAGGCCGGCCTGCTCATTGTCGCCCTGGCCGTGTGCTACGTGCCGGTCGGCAACTACATGGCCCGCATCTTCACCAGCGAGAAGCACTGGCGGGTGGAGCGCGGCCTCTACAAGATCATCGGCGTCGACCCGGCGGCCGACCAGAAGTGGAGCTCCTACCTGCGCTCCATGCTGGCCTTCTCCCTCGTCAGCGTGCTGTTCCTGTACGGCATGGAGCGGCTGCAGCACTACCTGCTGCTGTCGCTCGGCATGGCGAACGTGCCGCCTGCCCTGGCCTGGAACACCGCCGCCTCGTTCGTGACCAACACCAACTGGCAGAACTACTCCGGCGAGTCCACCATGGGCTACCTGGTGCAGATGGGCGGCCTGGCGGTACAGAACTTCCTGTCCGCCGGCGTCGGCATCGTGGTCGCGATCGCGATGGTCCGCGGCTTCGTCCGGTCAAGGACGGACAAGCTCGGCAACTTCTGGGTGGACCTGACCAGGATCACGATCAGGTACCTGATCCCGCTCTCCATCGTCGGCGGGCTGATCCTGGCCGCCAGCGGCGTGATCGACAACTTCAGCAGCTACCACACTGTCACCACGCTGTCCGGCGCGCACCAGACCATCGTCGGCGGCCCGGTCGCCTCGCAGGAGGTCATCAAGGACGCGGGCAACAACGGCGGCGGCTTCTTCAACGCCAACTCTTCGCATCCGTTCGAGAGCCCGAACCCGTTCACGAACTGGTTCGAGATCTTCCTGCTGCTGCTGACCGCGTTCGCGCTGCCGCGCACGTTCGGCAAGATGGTCAAGGACAACCGGCAGGTCTTCGCGCTCCTCGCGGTCATGGTGATCATCTGGGCGGCAGCGGTCGGTGGCATCAGCTTCTTCGAGGCGCAGGGCGCCGGCACCGCTACCCATCTCGCGCACGGCGCCATGGAGGGCGTCGAGACCAGGTTCGGCAGGCCAGGCTGCTCGCTGTTCGCGGCGTCCACCACCGTGACATCGACAGGCTCGGTGGACTGCTTCCATGACTCGCTGACACCGTTCGGCGGCGGTATCGCGCTGTTCGACATCGCGCTCGGCGAGATCGCTCCCGGCGGCGTCGGCGCGGGGCTCTACGGCATCCTGGTCCTGGCCATGGTCACGGTGTTCGTCGCTGGCCTGATGGTCGGCCGGACGCCGGAGTACCTGGGCAAGAAGATCCGGCCCACCGAGATGAAGTACGCGGCGCTCTACTTCCTGACGCTGCCTACCGTCATCCTCACCGCGGCCGGCCTCTCCCTCGGGCTGAAGAACTGGCCGTCGCCCACCACCTCACCGCTGTCATCGATTCTGAACCCGGGCCCCCACGGTCTGACCGAGATCATGTACGCCTTCGCCTCGATGGCGAACAACAACGGCTCCGCCTTCGCCGGCCTGACGACGAACACGGTCTGGTACAACACCATCGGCGGCATCGTGATGCTGCTCGGCAGGTTCGCGCCGGAGATCTTCGCCCTCGGCCTGGCCGGCTCGCTGGCTAGACAGGCGCGGGTGCCCGCGAGCGAGGGCACGCTGGACACGCGCAATCCGCTGTTCGTGGGCATGCTCGTCGCGGTCATCCTCATCCTGGTCGGCCTGACCTACTTCCCGGCGCTCGCGCTCGGCCCATTCGCAGAAGGACTGCACTGATGTCTGTGACAACGACACCTCAGGCCCCGGAGACGGGGCGCAAGCTCGCCGCCGCTGGCCAGCAGCGGATCGGCGCGGGGCTGCTCGACCCGAAGATGCTCTGGAAAGCGACCCCCGACGCATTCAAGAAACTGGATCCGCGGGTCCAGCTCAAGAACCCGGTCATGTTCGTCGTCGAGATCGGCGCCGCACTGACCACCTACACGGCGATCGCCAAGCCGTCCGTGTTCAACTGGACGATCGTGGTCTGGCTGTGGCTCACCGTGGTCTTCGCCAACCTGGCCGAGGCCGTGGCCGAGGGCCGGGGGAAGGCGCAGGCGGAGACCCTGCGCCGGACCAAGCAGGAGACGGTCGCGCGGCGCCTGATCGGCTGGCAGCCCGGGCAGGCGCAGATCCGCGAGGAGCCGATGCCCGGCACTCAGCTCACGCTCGGCGACCATGTGGTCGTCGAGGCTGGCGAGATCATCCCCGGCGACGGAGACGTGGTCGAGGGCGTGGCATCGGTGGACGAGTCGGAGATCACCGGCGAGTCCGCTCCGGTGATCCGGGAGTCCGGCGGCGACCGCTCGGCGGTCACCGGCGGCACCAAGGTGCTGTCGGACCGGATCGTGGTGAAGATCACGTCCAAGCCAGGCGAGACGTTCATCGACCGGATGATCGCGCTGGTGGAAGGCGCGCAGCGGCAGAAGACGCCGAACGAGCTGGCGCTCAACATCCTGCTGGCGTCGCTGACGATCATCTTCATGCTCGCGGTGATCACCCTGCAGCCGATGGCGTTCTACTCAGGAGCACCGCAGAGCCTGGTGATCCTGGTCGCGCTGCTGGTCGCGCTGATCCCGACAACGATCGGCGCGCTGCTGTCGGCGATCGGCATCGCCGGCATGGACCGGCTGGTCCAGCGCAACGTGCTGGCGATGTCCGGCAGCGCCGTGGAGGCGGCAGGCGACGTGAACACGCTGCTGCTCGACAAGACCGGCACGATCACCATCGGCAACCGTCAGGCGACCGAGTTCCTGCCGGTCAGCGGAGTCACCGCAGCTGAACTGGCGGACGCCGCGCAACTATCCAGCATGGCCGACTACACGCCGGAGGGTCGCTCGATCGTGGTGCTCGCCAAGGAGCGGTACGGGCTGCGTGAACGGCACAGCGGAGAGCTACCGGGCGCGGAGTTCGTCGAGTTCACCGCGCAGACCCGGATGAGCGGCGTCGACCTGCACGGCGGGCGTCAGGTACGCAAGGGCGCGTCAAGCGCGGTGCGGGAGTGGATCAGGGAGTCCGGCGGCACGCCAGCCGATGAGCTTGGCTCACTGGTGGACGGCATCTCCTCGGCCGGCGGCACCCCGCTGGTCGTCGCGGAGCGAGGGCCGGGCGGGGCGGAAGGGTCGGGTGGGGCGGGGCTAGACGGCTCGGCGCGGGCGCTTGGCGTGATCCTGCTCAAGGACATCGTCAAGGAGGGCATCGCCGAGCGGTTCGCCGAGATGCGCAAGATGGGCATCAAGACCGTCATGATCACCGGTGACAACCCGCTCACCGCCAAGGCGATCGCGGATGAGTCCGGCGTGGACGACTTCCTCGCCGAGGCGACGCCGGAAGACAAGATGGCGCTGATCAAGAAGGAGCAGGAGGGCGGCAAGCTGGTCGCGATGACCGGCGACGGCACCAACGACGCCCCCGCGCTCGCCCAGGCCGACGTCGGCGTGGCCATGAACACCGGGACCTCGGCCGCCAAGGAGGCCGGGAACATGGTGGACCTGGACTCCAACCCGACCAAGCTGATCGAGATCGTGGCGATCGGCAAGCAGTTGCTGATCACCCGAGGCGCACTGACTACCTTCTCGATCGCCAACGACGTGGCGAAGTACTTCGCGATCATCCCGGCGATGTTCGCGAGCGTCTTCCCCGGCCTGAGGCTGCTGAACATCATGCACCTGCACAGCCCGGAGTCGGCGATCACCTCGGCGATCATCTTCAACGCGCTGATCATCGTGGCGCTGATCCCGCTCGCGTTGCGCGGCGTCCGCTACCGGCCATCGTCCGCGTCGGCCATGCTCCGCAGGAACCTGTGGGTCTACGGCGTCGGCGGGCTGATCATCCCGTTCATCGGGATCAAGGCTATCGACCTCATCATCCAGTTCATCCCAGGATTCGGTGGTTGACCGAAATGTCACGTCTTCCTTCTACCGTACGCCAGCTCATCGCAGCGCTCAGAGGCCTGCTGATCTTCACGGTGATCTGCGGGATCATCTACCCGCTGTTCATGTTCGCCGTCGCTCAGGCGGCGTTCCACAAGCAGGCCAACGGCTCGCTGGTCAGATTCAACGGCCGGGTCGTCGGCTCCAGCTTGCTCTGCCAGGAGTTCGTGGATGCCAAGGGCAACCCGCTGCCGCAGTACTTCCAGCCCCGGCCGTCCGCCGCGTCGGCCGCCGGGGTCAAGACCGACTACGGCTGCAACCCGCTGTACTCCGCGGCGTCGAACCTGGGTCCTGACAACCCCACGCTGGTGCAGCTGATCAAGCAGCGCCAGAAGGCGATAGCCGCGTTCGACCACGTGGCCATCTCGGCCATCCCGGCCGACGCGGTGACCGCATCCGCTTCGGGGCTGGACCCGGATATCACTCCGCAGAACGCTGCCATCCAGGTAGACCGGGTCGCGGCGGCCAGGCACGTCAGCCCGGCTGCGATCATCGCACTGGTCGGGCAGTACACCAGCGGCCGCCAGCTCGGCTTCCTCGGTGAGCCCGTGGTGAACGTGCTGCTGCTCAACGTCGCGCTGGACCAGAAGTACCCCGTAGCGTGAACTAGGTGATGACCGAGACCGAGCGGCAACAGCAGCAGGTCAATGCCGCCCCCGCACGCCGCGGCCAGCTCAGGATCTACCTGGGCGCGGCGGCGGGGGTCGGCAAGACCTTCGCGATGCTCGGCGAGGGCCACCGCCGCAAGTCACGCGGCGCCGATGTGGTGGTGGCCTTCGCCGAAACGCACGGCAGGCGGCGCACCGCCGAGCAGATTGTCGGCCTCGAGGTGCTCCCCCGCGCCAGGATCGGGTACCGGGATACCTTCTTCGAGGAGATGGACCTGGACACGGTGCTCGCCCGCCATCCGCAGATCGCGCTGGTCGACGAGCTCGCGCACACCAACGTGCCGGGATCGCGGCACGAGAAACGCTGGCAGGACGTCGAGGAACTGATCGAGGCCGGCATCGACGTCATCACCACGGTGAACATCCAGCACCTGGAGTCACTGAATGACGTCGTCATGAAGATCACCGGGGTCACGCAGCGGGAGACGGTCCCCGACGCCGTGGTCCGCGCCGCGGACCAGGTCGAACTGGTCGACATGACCCCGGAGGCACTGCGCCGCCGGATGGCGCACGGGAACATCTACCCTGCTGAGAAGGTCGACGCGGCGCTGAACCACTACTTCCGGGCCGGCAACCTGGCCGCGCTGCGCGAGCTTGCCCTGCTCTGGCTGGCCGACAAGGTCGACGAGGGCCTGCAGCGCTACCGCGAGGCGCACGGCATTCACGGCACCTGGGAGGCCAGGGAGCGGGTCGTGGTCGCGCTGACCGGCGGGCCTGAAGGCGAGACGCTGATCAGGCGGGCGGCACGGATCGCCGCCCGATCGGCCGGCGGCGAGCTGCTTGCCGTCTACGTGACCAGGTCCGACGGCCTGACCGGGGCCGATCCGGCGGCCCTGGCCACCCAGCGGCGGCTGGCTGAGTCGCTCGACGGCAGCTATCACCAGGTCGTCGGCGACAACGTGCCCGAGGCGCTGCTGGCCTTCGCCCGGGCGCAGAACGCGACCCAGCTTGTCCTCGGCGCCAGCCGCCGCGGCTGGCTCTCGACGCTGCTGACCGGACCTGGGGTCAGCTGGCGCACGATCCGCGCCTCCGGCGACATCGACGTGCACATCGTGACGCACGCGCAGATGGGGCTGGGTCGCCGCCTGCCGACCCAGCGCGCCGCCCTGCCGCTGCACCGCCGGCTGGCCGGTTACGCTCTCGCGCTGGTGCTGGCGCCACTGCTCAGCCTCGCCCTGGCGAACCTGCGCCAGCACCTGAACCTGACCAGCGACGTGCTCGTCTTCCTGGCGGGGGTGATCGCGGTAGCCCTGGTGGGCGGGCTGATACCAGCCGTCATCGCGGCCATAGTCGGCTCCGCGCTGCTCAACTACTACTTCACTCCGCCGCTGTATACCTTCACCATCGCGCAGGCCAACAACGCGCTGGCGCTGGTGGTCTTCGTCGCCGTGGCGCTGGTGGTCAGCTCGGTGGTGAACGACGCGGCCAAGCGAACGAAGCAGGCGGCTCGGGCCAGCGCCGAGTCTGACCTGCTGGTGACGACGGCCGGAAGCATCTTGCGCGGCGAGCGGCCGCTCCAGGCTGTGATCGACCGGGTCCGCGAGGCCTTCGGCATGGATACGGTCACCCTGCTCGAGCGCGACGGCGAGGGTGGGCTGGGCGGGGCACTGAGCGCTCTGCGGCCGGATGGCGGCTGGCGTGCCGTCGCGAGCACCGGCGGCACACCGCTGGCCAGGCCAGAGGACGCGGACGTCGAGATGCCGGTGACCGAGACGCTCTGCCTGGCCGCACGCGGCCGCACGCTGCCAGCGGCAGATCGCAGGGTCCTCGGCGCTTTCGCTGCCTATGCCGCGGCGGCGCTTGAGCAGCAGCGGCTGGCCGCGGAGGCGGAGGCGGCCAGGCCGATCGCGGAGGCTGACCGGATGCGGGCGGCGCTGCTCGCCGCGGTCAGCCACGATCTGCGGACCCCGCTTGCCTCGGCGAAGGCCGCGGTGACCAGCCTGCGCTCTGACGATATTCAGTGGGCGCCAGAGGACTTCGACGAGTTGCTGGCCACCGCCGACGAATCGCTCGACAAGCTGACCAGGCTGGTCGAGAACCTGCTCGACATGAGCCGGCTTCAGGCCGGCGCGATGGCCGTCTTCCCGCGGCCCGCCGATCTGGCCGAGATCGTCGCCAGGTCGCTGGACGACCTCGGGCCCGAGGGCAGGAAGCTGGTCGTGGAGATCCCGGCCGATCTGCCCGAGGTCGCCGTCGACCCCGGCATCCTGGAGCGGGTGATCGCGAATCTGGTAGCGAACGCGCTGCGTTATTCCCCGCCAGGAACCCCGCCGCTGCTGACCGCTAGCTCGCTCGGCGACCAGGTCGAGGTGCGGGTCATCGACCGGGGACCGGGGATTCCCGCCGCTCAGACCAGCCGGATGTTCGTGCCGTTCCAGCGGCTCGGCGACACCGACAACACCACGGGCACCGGTCTCGGGCTAGCGTTGTCCCGCGGACTGACCGAGGCGATGGGCGGGACGCTCGAACCTGAGGAGACCCCGGGCGGCGGGCTGACCATGGCGCTGTCGCTGCCCACCGTGCCCGGCCCGGCTCGGCCGCTGCCCAGCTACCCGGTCAGGGACGCCGGCGAGCCGGCGCCGTCGGCAGCCGAGACCGGTCAGGAAGCAGCTACCGGCGGGCCGACGGCAGGACCGCGCGAACCAGCAACAGCGCGCGAGCCGGAGGCAGGCGGCCACGGCCAGGAGGCGGCAGAGCGGGACCGCGGGCAGGCTGCGGCAGCGCGGAGCGCGACGACAGTCGCACGACACCGAGGGAGGCGAGCACCCGATGAGCCCGGACCAGGCTCAGCAGACGGCTCATGAGCATGGGACCGACAGCGGCGATTCTGGCCAGGTGCGCCGGTGACCCGCGTGCTGGTCGTTGACGACGAGCCGCAGATCCTGCGGGCGCTGCGGATCAACCTGCGGGCGCGACAGTATGACGTCTACGTGGCGCAGTCTGGCACCGAGGCGCTGCGGGAGGCCGCGCAGCATCCGCCCGACCTGATCATCCTCGACCTCGGGCTGCCTGACCTGGACGGCGTCGAGGTGATCGCCGGGCTACGCGGCTGGACCGACGCCCCGATCATCGTCCTGTCCGGCCGCGCGGACAGCGCGGACAAGGTCGAGGCTCTCGATGCTGGCGCCGACGACTACGTCACCAAGCCGTTCGGGATGGACGAGCTGCTGGCCAGAATGCGGGCCGCCGCCAGGCGGAGCGTCGGCGAGGCAAGCGAGCCGAGGGTCAGGCTGGGCGACCTGGTCGTAGATCTCGCCGCCAAGCGGGTGATCAGGGACCGGCCCGCCAGGAACACCGGCCCGGCGAAGGCAGCCGCGAACGTTGGCCCGGCTGGGGCAGCGAACATCGGCGCGGCCGAGGCCGCGAACGTCGGCGCGGCCGAGGTCCCGCAGGCCGGGGCCGCTGGCGTCGGCACCGATCGGACCATGGGCACTTGGCCGGCCGAGTCCACGAGAAGCGCCGTGGCGCCAGACACCGCCCGGGCCTCGCAGGCCGCCGACACCGCGACGACGGCCGGACCGGCGAAAGCCGGGGCCAGCCCGGGAGCGGCCGGGGCCAGCCCGGGAGCGGCCGGCGGCCGGGCGGCCGACATCCGGCTGACTCCGACCGAGTGGCATCTGCTCGAGGTCCTGCTCCGCCATCCAGGCAAGCTGCTCAGCCAGCGCCAGCTGCTGAATGATGTCTGGGGCCCGGGCTATGCCGATGCCACTGGCAACCTGCGCCTCTACATGGCGCAGCTGCGGCGCAAGCTGGAGCCGGACCCGGCGCGGCCGCGCTGGCTGCTGACCGAGCCGGGGATGGGCTACCGCTTCCAGCCCGATGCAGATGAGGGCTGAAACCGGCCAGGACTGACCTGGCGGAACAGCGCGAGGCAAATACTCCGGGCGGTCAGGCCCGCTCCGGCACCCCGATCACCGCCCGGCCCAGTAACCGGCCGGAAGTGCCTGACCGGCCATGCGTGCGCGACCGTGGTGAGCGAGCCGTATTCGCTTATCAAAGATCTGCTAATAACTACGCACAGTTATCGGAAACGATCGGACTTCTGCTGCCCGCGGCGCGCGAGCATGACGGCATGAGATTTCGAAGCTGCACCGCTATCCTGGCCGGGCTCGTGATCTGCGGCGGCCTCGCCAGATCTGGCGCACCGGTGACAGCATCGTCTCATCGGTGGCAGAGCGTTACCTTCGAAGGGGTCAGCCTGCGGGTGCCCGCCAGCTGGCCGGTGATCGACCTGCGGCGGCGGCCGTCCGCCTGCCCGAGGCTTGACGTCCACGCCGTTTACCTGGGCACGCCTGGCCCGGACCCGGTCTGCCCGGCAGGACTGCTCGGCCGGACCGAGGCCGTCATGATCGGGCCGATCCGGCCGGGAAGCACGGATCTCCAGGGAGCAACCGAGCGGGTCCGGGCCCGCGGCCGGCTCGTGCTGACGAACCCGGACTGGGCGGTGTCCCGCACCATGACCGAGATCCTGCCAGGCGCGGGCGTGGAGGTCCTGCTCACCTACCGCGCCAACCGGGCGCTGGCCCGCACCATCGCGTCCTCGATCAGGGTCGGGCCGGCGGCCAGGCCGGTCCCGCTGCGCAGGCTGGCCCCGATCGCCGCCGGGCCACCACAGGGCATCTTCACCGGCAGCGGCTTCGACGCATGCGCCGCGCCATCGGCGGCCACCATGACGCGCTGGCTGGCGTCGAAGTACCGCGCGATCGGAATCTACATCGGCGGCGTCAACCGCGCCTGCTCCCAGGCCAGCCTGACCCCGTCCTGGCTGGCCGCCATCCAGGGCCAGGGCTGGCACTACTTCCCGATCTACCCGGGCTTGCAGTCAAGCTGCGTCCAGGCGTTCGGCGACGCCACCATCGACAGCAGGCATGCCGCGGCGGAGGGCACGGCGGCGGCCGACGACGCGGCCGTCCAGGCGGCCAGCCTCGGCATACCGCTGGGCACGCCGCTGATCTACGACATGGAGGCCTACTCGCCTGCCTGCGACTCCCAGGTGACCACGTTCCTGTCCGCCTGGGACAGCGAACTGCATGCCCGCGGCTTCTCCGCCGGGGTCTACGAGTCGTTCAGCAATATCGGCGCTCTGGTCAGCGCGGCCGGCTCGATGACCGAGCCCGACGTCATCTACTACGCGGACTGGGACGGCGTCCCGACCACGACGAGTTCCTACATGCCGGCCGGCCTGTGGACGACGCACCAGCGGCTGCACCAGTACCTCGGCGGTCACCTGGAGAGCCACGGCGGCGTCAGCCTGAACATCGACAACGACCAGCTCGACGTCAACCTCGGCGGGAAGCCGGGGCCTGGGGGGCACGCCGGATTCCGGATCCCGGTCGCGATCAACGCGAACGGCACGGCCGAGTGGTTCGCCCGCTCGGCCAGCGGCACGCTCGTGCACGCCTGGCAGCAGCCGGTCGGCAGCCTGACCTGGTCGACGGTGCACACCGTCGGCGATTCCCCGGCCATCATGACGAGCAACCCTTCGGCGGCGGCGCAGGCCGATGGCCGCCTGACCGTGTTCGCCGACGACACCTCCGGCCGCGTTCAGCATGCCTGGCAGCAGGCCGGGTTCCCGAACGGATGGGAGTGGGGCACACCGCTGGCCGCGCCGCCCGGGCATGATCTGGCCGGCACCGACCCGGCCGCCGTGCGGCTGCCGGGCGGCGACGTCGAGGTCTACCAGACCACCGCCTCCGGCACGGTGACGACCATCCGCCAGCTCATGCGGAACGACAACGCTGGCTGGACGGCGTGGCGGAACATCAAGGGCAGCTGCGCCGGATCGCCGGTGCCCGTCGTGGACGGCGGCCGCCACGTGGACGTGTTCTGCGTCACAGCGGCGGGATCGGCCGCGATGGACACCTGGAACGGCAGCTCATGGAGCGGCTGGAGCGTCGTCGCGGGGAGTCCGGCGGGGCTCACCGGAGTTCCGGCCGTGGCGGTCAACGGCTCAGGGCAGACCGAGCTCTTCGCGGCCACGTCGGCGGGCGGCCTGGATGACGCCTGGCAGAACGCGACCACCGGCGCCTGGACCTGGGGCCAGCCGCTGGCCGGCCCGGGCACCGGCACCACGATCGCGGGCTGGCCGGCGGCGGCGACCTGGAGCGCGGGCCAGCTGGCGGTCTACGCCCAGGTCGGCGGGCAGCTCAAGTACGTGACGCAGCAGACGGCCAGCGGTCAGGCGCCGTGGACGAGCTGGTCCGTGGTCGGGGGTGTGCCTGGCGGCGGGATGCTGGGGAATCCGGCCGCCTGGCTCAACACCTCGGGAGTGCCCGGCGTCGCCGTGCTGGATGGCGGACTGCGCCTGGCCAACTCCAGCTACGTCGCCGGGGCCTGGGCAGCATGGACTGAGCAGGGCGGCAGCTTCTAGGCGCCCGGTCGTGATCGTCGAGGTTGCCGGCGAGTTCCGCGGCCGGTCCTCGCGATCTGCGCCGCGGCGTCAGCCGACGGCGAGGACGGCGATCGTGATCACCACGGCTACCGCGACGACGGCCGCCGCGATCATCGCTGCGGTCCGCCCTGAGCGGCGGCCGTACGGCTGGCCGGCCGCGGGCTGTGCTGGCCACGAGCCGTCCGTCCAGGGCTGATCTGGCTCGCTGTCATAGGCCTTCGCGAAGGCCTTGAACTCGGCCGTGCTGGCGGAGAGGTCCGGGGCAGCGCGGAACTCACCCGTGGTACGCGGCAGGTCTTGGCGGGCATACCGGTCGTCATGGCTGGACATGCACCGACTGTAGCCCAGCGGCGATGCCGATGACGCCAGGTCGGCGCAGATCCTGACCGCCTTACCCGCCGAGGTCAGGCATCGCCTCCGGCCGGTCCACCAGGCGGGACAGCACGATCATGCTCCGGGTCCGGACGACGAAGGACTCTGCGCCGATCCGCTCGACGACCTGCTCGAAGTGCCGGACATCCGCGGCCCTGATATGCAGCAGCGCATCTGCCTCGCCGGTCACCGTGCACGCGCTGACCACCTCGGGGTGCTTTCCTGCCGCCGCGGCGATGTCGCTGGGCGACGTCCGGCCGCGGCAGAACAGTTCCACGTAGGCCTCGGTCGTCCAGCCGAGCTCGGCCGAGCTGAGCCTGGCCGAGAACCCGGTGATCGCCCCGGCGGCCCGCAGCCGGTCGACTCGCCGCTTGACCGCCGGCGCCGAGAGCCCGATCATCGCGCCGATCTCGGCATAGCTGGCACGGGCGTCCTGCACCAGGGCGAGCAGGATCCGCCGGTCCAGTTCGTCATGGGCCATGGCGCTCACCGGACCCCGGAGCGACTGGAACTCGTCGTGACCAGGGCCGCCCGGAGCATGCCGACGTCGGCCGACGTCACACCGTGGCCGGCCAGGTAGCCCTCGATCGTGCCGCCGCGCTGCCTGGCGCGGGCCAGCACGCCCAGGATCAGTTCCGGCGGGCAGACCATCAGGGCCATGGTCAGCCGGTCGTCCATCCCGCTGTTCTGCCTGACGCGGCCGATCGCCGGAGTGCGCCACAGGTCCAGGTACAGACTGCTCAGGGCATAGTCAGCGGCGATGAAGCGGTCGGGAACGCCGGCGCAGGCGAGCGCGAGCGCCACTACGATGCCGGTCCGGTCCTTGCCCGCCGCGCAGTGCACCAGCCCGGGCAGCGCTCCCGGCCTGGCCAGGAATCGGATGGCGGCGCCGATCGCGGCGCCGTGGCTGTCCACGATGAACTGGTAGATGGCAGCCAGGTCGGCAGGCAGCACGGTCATGTCCTCGCCGATCAGCGACACGTGCGCGGTCGTCGTGCCGCGGTCGGCGAGGCCGTCGAGCGGGCTGGGCGCGATCTGTGCCTCCGCGCTGGTCCTGAGGTCAACGACGGTCCGCAGGTTCAGGCCCGCGAGCACGTCAAGCGCGCCGTCGTCGATCAGGCGGGGCGCGTCGGAGCGCAGCAGCGTCCGCCAGGCGATGACGCCGCCGCCCGCGACCGGGTAGCCGCCGACATCGCGGAGGTTCAGCATGGCCGGCAGCGGGATATGCCTGCCCGGATCGGCGGCGATCCGCCGGATCAGGCCGGCGACGTCGCAGTCCTGCTCCTGGTTCCCGTGACCAGATCCCGCCATTGAAATCCTCCGAGCCAACCGCGTACCCGACGGCCTGGCAAAGCTGCACGGCGGGCTCGGGATCCGGCCGATGGACGCGGGATCACGGCTGGCGTGGCCGCCGCTGTGGAGCTTAACGTGGCGCCCGGCATCTTTGTCGCGGGGGGCTCGGCGGTAGCCCGGCGGGGCCTGGGCAGGGCCGAGCGGGGCCCGGGCGGGCGTCGGGCGGGGCCGAGCGGTGGCTCAGCCGCCATGCCGAGGTGCTCATGATCGAGCGTACTGCGCTGGGAGTACGCCGATTCACGTAGCTGCCCCGGCGAAGTGCATCCGGCGGTACGACGACCTGCCTGCGCGCCGGAACAAGCATGGAGAGCGACAAACACTCCCCTGGCTCGCAGGACTCTCACCCGCAGGACTCTCACCCGCAGGACTGTCACTCGCAGGACTCTCAGGAGATGAGCTCTCATGTCGTACCAGTCAGTGCCTACCCGGACCGGCCCGCTCGGCAGGATCGGCCGGTGGTGCTACCGGCATCGCTGGATCACCCTGGTCGCCTGGATCGCCGCGGTGGCCTGCCTGATCGTGGCGTGGATCAGGTTCGGCGCCCCTGCCGACGACAGCTTCGGCGGGAGCGACCCAGGCCAGCAGCTGATCAGTGCGCATTTCCACCGCCAGTCCGGCGACACGCTGACGCTGGCGATCCGGTCCTCGGAGCCGATCAGCTCGGCGGCGACCAGAACGCGGATCACCGGCGCCCTGGTTCCGTTCGAGCGGGCGCCTGGAGTCACCGCGGTAGCCAGTCCCTATCAGGTGCCCGGTCAGATCTCCCGTGACGGGCACGTGGCGTTCGCCACGATCCGGTTCGGCGAGCCATCGACCAAGATCTCCGGCTCGGAGGCGCTCGCGCTGATACGCGACGCCACCGCCGCCTCCGGGCACGGCCTGACGTTCAGCCTCGGCGGCGATGTCGTCGACCTTGCCGAGACGCCTTATGGCGGGCCGACCGAGGGCATCGGCATCGCGGCCGCCGCCATCGTGCTGCTGATCGCGTTCGGCTCGCTGCTTGCCATGGGCTTGCCGGTGCTCACCGCGATCTTCGGAATCGGCGCCGGGCTGTCCCTGATCGCGCTGCTCGGGCACATCTTCCCGGCGCCCTCGTTCTCGCCGATCATCGCCTCGATGATCGGTCTTGGCGTCGGCGTGGACTACGCGCTGTTCATCGTCACCAGGTTCCGCGAAGCCCTGCGCC
The DNA here is from genome assembly GCA_035604275.1 of Streptosporangiaceae bacterium. Classification (GTDB taxonomy): domain Bacteria; phylum Actinomycetota; class Actinomycetes; order Streptosporangiales; family Streptosporangiaceae; genus Chersky-822. Next base: position 15,426 of record DATNIU010000057.1, read on the forward strand.
AGGGAACAGGCGCCGAGGACGCCGTGGTGATCACCATGGCCACGGCCGGCCGGTCCGTGCTGACCGCCGGCACCACGGTAGCGATCGGGATGCTCGGCCTGCTCGTCCTGCGCCAGCAGCTGATGAACGGAGTCGCGATCGCGGCTGCGGCGACGGTCGCGATGACCGTGCTCGCCTCGCTGACCCTGCTGCCCGCGATGCTCGGCTTCACCGGACTCCGGCTGGCGAAGCCGTCTCGGCTGCATCTCCCCCGGCTGGCACGCGTGATTCGGCCACGTGACCGGCACGCTGCCTGTGGTTCGGCTACTCCTCCGGCAGCAGAGCGGTGGGCGGCGGTCGTGCAGCGCCGGCCCGTGCTGGCCGCCGTCGCATCAACCATCGCGATCCTGGCGCTTGCCGCACCCGCGCTCGGCATGAAGCTGAGCATGCCCGACGAGTCCGCCCAGGCGCGCGGGACGATGGGCTACGCCAGCTACGCGACGATGGCCCGCGGATTCGGGCCTGGCTTCGACGCGCCGCTGATCATCGCGGCAAGCCTGCCGACGCCCGAGGCCGGCACCGCGGCACTGGCCGCCGCGGTCCGCTTCACGCCCGGCATCACCAGCGTCACCAAGGTCGTCGTCAGCCCCGACGGCAAGGCAGCGATGATGATCGCCTACCCGGCCACCGGCGAGCAGAATCCGGCCACCGACACGCTGGTGAACCGGCTGACCGGGACTGTGCTGCCACGAGCCACCGCGGGGAGCGGCATCCGCGCCTACGTCACCGGGCCGAACGCCGGGAACGTCGCCTTCGCCAACGTGACCGGTCAGCGCCTCCCGTGGCTGGTGGCGATCGTGGTGCTGGTGTCGATGCTGCTGCTGGTCGTGGTGTTCCGCTCGGTCACGGTCGCGATCAAGGCCGCCGTGATGAACCTGCTCTCGATTTCGGCCGCGTACGGGGTGCTCGTGCTCGTCACCCAGCACGGCTGGCTGCGCCAGGTCTTCGGCTTCCCCGAGACCATGCCGGTCACGACCTGGGTGCCGATCTTCCTGTTCGTGATCCTGTTCGGCCTGTCGATGGACTACGAGGTGTTCCTGCTGTCGCGGATCCGCGAGCACTACGACGCCACCGGCGACAACGCCACCTCGGTCGCCCGCGGTCTGGCCAGCACGGCGCGAGTGATCTCCGCGGCCGCGGCCATCATGGTGGTCGTCTTCCTGTCCTTCGTGCTCGGGGCCAACGTCTCGGTGAAGCAGGTCGGTCTCGGCCTGGCGGTAGCGGTGCTGATCGACGCGACGCTGGTCAGGCTGGTGCTTGTGCCCGCCGTGATGGAACTGCTCGGGAAGGCGAACTGGTGGCTGCCTGCCCCGCTGGCCCGCATACTCCCGGCAGGCCCCGTGGTCCCGGCGGGTTCCGGAGTGCCGGAAAGTTCCGGGGTCCCGGCGGGCTCCGTGGTCCCGGCGGGCTCCGTGGTCCCGGCGGGCTCCGGGGTCCCGGCAGCCGGGATCGAGCCCTCGGGGTGGGACGGCGACGCCGTCACCGCCGCGCCCCGCTGACCGGGCCCTGGAGAGAAGCGCTCGGCACCGCGCCAAGACGAGGCGGTGCCGAGCGCGACCATTTCCCGCCAAGAAGCGTGGTCTTTAAGTGGGGTAGGTGTCTGGGTGGACGGTGTAGGTGCGTCCGCTGGGGGCGGTCCAGATCAGGGTGCCGGGGTCGGGCTGGGCGAGGTGCCTGCCGGGTGCCTGCCGGGCCCGGTGGTGCCTGCGGCAGCAGGGCTCGTGATTGCCATGACAACACACATGTCAGATCATGTGCGCTGCCTGATCTACACCCGGATCAGCAAGGACAAGCTCGGCGACCAGCACGGAGTCGCCAACCAGCTCGCCGACCTGGAAAAACGCGCCCAGGCACGCGGGGGGACGGTGATCTGCCGACTCTCGGACAACGACATCGGGGTGACCCGGAAAGACCCGACCGCGGCGGGGCGGTACCGGCCGGGGTATGAAGAAGCACCGCGGCTAGTCGACGCCGGCGAAGTGGCATGGTGTTCTGCTGAAAGTGGGACCGGTTCATCCGCGAGCCGCTGGACCTGGAGCACCTGATCCCCCGGTTCGACCAGGCCGGGGTGCGGTTCGCCGAGGCGGACGGGATCATCGACCTGGGCACCGACTCCGGCCGGCTCGCCGCCCGGATCCTGATCGCGGTCGCCAAAGCCGAGCAGGAACGCAAGTCCGAGCGGCAGAAACTGGCGAACGAGGCCGCCGCGATCAGCGGGAAGCGGCCGCTGGGCGGCCCGCGGCCGTTCGGGTACCGCGGCGATCACGTCACGGCGGACCCGGCCGAGGGACGGGCGGTCGCGGACGCGTGCGCGGTGCTGCCGGGCGGCGGGACGCTGTCCGGGGTGATGCGGGAGTGGACCAGGGCCGGGGTCCGGACGGCGCAGTCGAAATCGGGGCGGTGGACCCGGCAGTCGGTCCGGACGATCCTGCTGAACCCGCGGATCGCCGGCCTGTCGGCCTACCATGGCGAGATCGTCGGCCGGGGGGACTGGGAACCGCTGGCCGGCGAGGAAACCTGGCGGGCGGTGCGCGGCATCCTGACCGACCCGTCCCGCAGGCCGCCGAGGGGTGTGCGGACCCTGCTCGGCGGGCTGGCGCTGTGCCCGTGCCAGAACATCGTCACCGGCATGCCCTCCCATACCGGGCACCGGATCTACCGGTGCGCCCCGGCCACCCGCAACCGGGCCTGGCCCGGCGGTCACGTGGCCCGCCAGGCGCAGCCCGTCGAGGATTTCATCACCCGGCTGGTCATCGGCCGGCTGTCCCGGCCCGACGCCGCCGGCCTGGTCGCCGTCCCCGAGGGCGGGCCGGACGTGGCCGCGCTGCGCCAGGAAGCCGCGGCGATCCGCCGGAACCTGGAGGAGATGGCCGCCGACCGGGCGGCCGGGCTGATCACCCGCGCCCAGATGCTGGCCGCCACCGGGCGGGCGAACGACCGGCTGGGCGAGATCGAGGCCGGCCTGGAGCGCGTCGGGAGAACGTGCTCGTCCCGCTGGTAGCCGTCCGGAACGCTGCCGCCGTGTGGGAAGATCTGGACCTGTCCCGCCAGCGCGCGGTGATCAGGACGCTGATGACGATCACGTTGCTGTCGCCAGGTCAGGGTGCCCGCCGCCCGTTCGACCCCGGCACCGTGCAGGTCACCTGGCGGCAGCACAGCTAGCTGACCGCTGACGAGACGTGCTGACACAGGAGGAGCGGCGGAGACCTCAGGACGCTGGACGCCGGGGCGCTCGCCCGCAAGCACGCACAGGCCGGCCGGGCACCTGCGCCGCGAGTTCCGGCTCGCCCGCGACCAGTCGCCGTACGGCTGCCTGATGACGCGGCGGATCGAGCGCGCGATGACGCTGCCGCGCCGCGGTCTGCGCCGTCTCCCTGAACTGAGCCGGTCCTGGCCGCACTGATCGCTGCCCGCGGCTGTCATCCGAGGGATGAGACTGCCAGCGGGCCCAGGAGGCACCGGGGGCACGACCTTGCATCCAGCGCGGCCGGCTCACACCCCGAGCAACACAAGAAACGCTATGACGCTGGGCCGTGACCGCGTCCGCGAACTGGCAATCCGTCATGACTCGCCCGCTCATGCCGAAAGGAGTAAGTCAATTCCTGCATGCTTATGCGCTTATAGGCGTAGTCATGCACGGCCGGTTGCCTGCCGGGAACCGCACATCCTGATGCGATGACGGGCCCAAGATCGATTACGAGCGCGTAGTAGACATGCGGAACTTAGGCAGGCAACCGCGCTGTTTGCCTCGTTATGCGTGATGTTGATGGTATTTCAGGGCACGGGTCCGGGTGCGCTGCGCCTGGCGGCTTGCCGGCTCTTCCGCCGTGGGGCGGGTGCGTGCTGAGCAGGCTGGCGGCGAGCAGCACCGCCGGACCCGGCGGGCCGGGCATAGGCCTGGGGATTTCCCGCGGCGTTGCGGGCCGGGTGGGCCTGGTCTGCCGCGATAGCGTCGGCGTGTGGCGTGGGACCCCGATCCTGTTCAGCTGGCCGAGTTCACCGCCGCCCTGTCGCTCGCGGCGGATATGGCGGCGGGCCTGTCGCTGGATCACGGGCTTCGATGTTGCCTGCTCGCGACCCGGCTGGCGGCGCGAGCCGGGCTCGGCCCAGGCGAGCTCAGGGATGTGTACTATGTGGCGCTGCTGCGCTCTATCGGCTGCACCAGTGACGCGCATGAGCAGGCGGAGCTGTTCAGCGATGAGATCGCCGCCCGGGCGGAGCTGAACCTGGCGCCGCACCTGCCGCCGCGGGAACTGCTGGGCGCGCTCAGCCGGCATTCCGGTGCTGGCTCACCACCGGCGCGGCGAGCCAGGGCCGTCGGACGGACCCTGGCGGCTGCCAGGACGATGCCGCGGCAGATCGCGACCGCGCATTGTGAGACCGCGCAGCGACTGGCCGACCGGCTCAGCCTGCCGGCTGGCGTCTCCGTTTCGCTGTACTCGGTGTTCGAGCGCTGGGACGGCAAGGGCTTCCCGGCCGGGGTGGGGGGCGGCCAGATCCCGGTCGCCGCCCGTTTCGCGCAGGTCAGCTACGACGCGCTGCTGCTCGCCGAGCACTTGGGCGGCACCGAGCGAGTAGGGAAACTGGCCGGGACCCGCTATGATCCCGATGTCGCAGCGCTGCTGGCTCCTGGCGACGCGGCGGGCGTGCTCGACCTCGTGACACCCTGGGATGAGGTCCTGGCCTGCGAGCCGGGCGGGCCTACTGCGCTGACGGACGGCCAGCTCGACCGGGCATGCGAGGCGGCCGCGGACTTCGCTGACCTGAAGTCGCCGTGGCTGCTGGGGCACTCCAGGGGAGTCGCCGAGCTCGCGGAGGCCGCCGCATGGCGCGCGGGACCCGCAACCGCCAGATCGCCGGGCAGCTCGGGATCACGCCGAAGACGGCGGGTCATCACGTGCAGCACATCTACGCCAAGATCGGCGTTTCGACCCGGGCAGCGGCTGCGCTGTTCGCGCTGGAGCACGGTCTGCTGGAGCCCTAGCCGGCGCGGCGCCGGCCAGCGTGGCGGGAAAGGCGGCACGGCGGCATGCGAGCGCACCGGGCCCGCAAGCACCGTCACCGGGACGGCATAGGGCATTCACCCGATGCGCCGGTGCAGCCGCGCGCCTTACGGTCGCGCTGGCAGTACCCGCAGGGAAGGAAGCAGCGATGACCGAGACAACCACAGGCAGCAAGACTGGCGGCGCGGGCGGGGGCGGGATCACCACCTGGCCCGCCCTGGAGATCGCTCGCGCCGTGCGCGAGGCGAGGGTAACGCCGGGGGACGTCATCCAGGCGCACCTGGATCAGATCGCCCGGCTGGAGCCTGAGATCCACGCGTTCCAGGTGGTGCTGGCCGAGCCGGCCACGGCTGAGGTGCACGCCCTCGGCGGGCGCCCTGACCTGGCCACGCTGCCGCTCGCCGGGGTGCCCGTGGCGGTCAAGGACAACGTGGACGTCGCCGGCGCCCCCACCCGCCATGGCTCGGCCGCGACGTCAGCCCAGCCCGCCCGGCGCGACGATGAGCTGGTCCGGCGGCTGCGCGCGGCCGGGTGCGTCGTGATCGGCAAGACCCAGATGCCTGAGTTCGCGATCTGGCCGTTCACCGAGCCGGCGGCGTTCGCCGCCACCAGGAACCCCTGGGATTCCAGCCGGACGCCAGGCGGCTCGACCGGAGGCGGTGCCGCCGCGCTTGCCGCGGGCATGGCCGCGCTTGCGCTCGGGTCAGACGGCGGCGGTTCGATCCGGATCCCGGCGGCCTGCTGCGGGGTCGTCGGGCTGAAGCCGGGTCCGGGAATCGTCCCGCTGGCCGGGGGGGCCGAGCAGCACTGGCACGGCCTGACCGCCTTCGGCCCGCTGGCCCGCACCGTTGGCGATGCCGCCGCCGCGCTTGACGTGCTCGCCGGGGCTAACCGCTGCACCGGCCCGGTGCCGCCGCCCGGCTCGCTGCGGGTCGCCTACTCCGCGGCGCCGGCCACGTTCGGGGCGCGGGTGACACCGGCGGTGCGGGCGGCGCTTGCGGCCGCGGTCGAGGCGCTCCGCGAGGCCAGCCACACGCTGGTCC
>DATNIU010000058.1:0-2900 GCA_035604275.1 Streptosporangiaceae bacterium
CCGCCAGGACAGCTGGCGTGCGGCTGTGGCGGTGACGGCGAGCACGCCGAGCAGGTAAAGCGCCGGCCCGGCGAACCCGGCGGTCAGCAGCACCGGCAGGATCCCGCCGGTTCCGGCGGCCAGCAGGCCAAGCCCGGCCAGGCCGGCCAGCGTCCCGGCGAGCATCGCGGTCAGGACAGCGGGCGGCGCCAGGTACCGCAGGTTGATCGTGCCCCGGTGCTGCCTGGAGACCACCCGGCGCCAGCGCCCGTAATGGAAGTACTGCGACCCGAGCGCCGCGACCGTGGCCCGCGGCCGGTAGGTCACCCGCAGCGCTGGCTGGAACCAGATCAGCCCGCCGGCCTGCCGGATCCGGTGGTTCATCTCCCAGTCCTCGGCCCGCAGGAACTGCTCGTTGTAGCCGCCGACACCCTCGATCGCCTCGCGGCGGAACGCGCCCAGGTAGACCGTGTCGGCCGGCCCGGGACTGCCGCCGGTGTGGAACCTGGCGGCGCCGACCCCGGCCGGTGACGTCATCGCCCAGGCGACCGCCCGCTGGAACGCCGTGACTCCCTCGGCGCCCATGATCCCGCCGACGTTGACCGCGCCGGTCTCCCGAAGGGTCGCCGTGGCGGTGGCGACGTAGCTGGGCGGCAGCAGCGCGTGCCCGTCGACCCGGACGATGATGTCGTGCCTGGCTACCCTGACGGCCGCGTTGAGCGCGCTCGGGATCTGCCCGGAGGGATTGGTCACGACGGTAATGCGCGAGTCAGCAGCGGCGAGCCGTTTCGCGATCTCTTCTGTTTTGTCCTTGGAAGGGCCGACGGCGAGCACAAGCTCCAGCTCGCCCGGATAGTCCTGGCTGAGCACATGGCTGACCGATTCGGCCAGGTGCCGCTCCTCGTTGAGTACCGGCATTATCACGGAAACGGGTCCAGCGGTGCCGGTCTCGACCACGGCACCCGGTGCTACCGGGGCTGCCGCGGCCTGGGCGCTGGCCTCACGAATGTCGCTCATGACGCTGGTCACGGTACCTCGCCCGGGCCACTGCGAGGGCCCGAGGCCGGCAATCTGGGCGGTCCGGATCCGGCCGGCCGCGCTACCGTGCTGCCGTGCGGCCGGCCAGAGCCGTTCCTGGCTAGAGTGCGGCGTCCTCCAGCATCTCGGTCACCAGGGCCGCGATCGGGGAGCGCTCCGAGCGGGTCAGCGTGACGTGCGCGAACAGCGGGTGCCCCTTGAGTTTCTCGATCACGGCGACCACTCCGTCGTGGCGGCCGACCCGCAGGTTGTCCCGCTGGGCGATGTCGTGGGTGAGCACCACCCGCGAGCCCGAGCCGATCCTGGACAGCACGGTGAGCAGCACGCCGCGCTCCAGCGACTGCGCCTCGTCCACTATCACGAACGAGTCGTGCAGCGACCGGCCCCTGATGTGGGTCAGCGGCAGCACCTCGATCATGTCCCGGCGCAGCACCTCGTCAAGGACGTTGGGCGACACGACGGCTGACAAGGTGTCGAAGACCGCCTGCGCCCACGGGTTCATCTTGTCTGCCTCCGAGCCGGGCAGGTAACCGAGCTCCTGGCCGCCGACCGGGTACAGCGGCCGGAAGACGACGACCTTGCGGTGCTGGTGGCGCTCCATCACCGCCTCAAGCCCGGCGCACAGCGCGAGCGCTGACTTGCCGGTGCCAGCCCGGCCGCCGAGCGAGATGATCCCGATCTCCGGGTCGAGCAGCAGGTCAAGCGCGACTCGCTGTTCCGCGCTCCGGCCGTGCAGGCCGAAGACGTCGCGGTCGCCCTTGACCAGCCGGACCGACTTGTCCGGCTGGACCCGGCCGAGCGCGCTGCCCGCGCCGATGCCGCCGGCGATCAGCACCAGGCCGGTGTGGCACGGCAGATCTCTCGCCGCGGCTGACTCCAGGGTGCCTGACTGGTAGAGCTCGTCGATCTCGGCCGGAGTGACCTCGACCTCGCGCATGCCGGTCCAGCCCGAGTCAACGGGCAGCTCGGCGCGGTACTCCTGGGCCGGCAGCCCGATCGCCGCGGCCTTGATCCGCAGCGGCAGGTCCTTGCTGACCAGCACGACGCTCTCGCCCTCCGCGGCCAGGCCGCGGGCGACCGACAGGATCCTGGTGTCGTTGTCGCCGAGCCGGAAGCCGGCGGGCAGCACCGAGGGGTCGGAGTGGTTCAGCTCTACCCGCACGGTCCCGCCCTGGTCACCGACCTCGATGTCGGCGTCCAGCCGGCCGCAGGAGACCCGCAGGTCGTCCAGGTGACGCAGCGCCGCTCTGGCAAAGAACCCCAGCTCGGGATGGTTCCGCTTGGCCTCGAGCTCGGTAATCACCACCAGCGGCAGGACGACCCGGTGCTCGGCGAACCTGCCGATCGCACCCGGGTCGGCGATCAGGACGCTGGTGTCGAGCACGTAGGTGCGGCGGTCAGCCGCGGGCGAGCCTGCGGCTCGCGGCGCACTGGACCTGGCCTGCCGGGACCGGGCTGCCGACGGCTTGGCTCTGCCGCCGATGCTAGCTGCGCTGTCCTTTTCTGGACTGGTGCGGTTAGGCCGCGCTGGGCGGGCTGCTGCGGAAATGGCCACTCACTCTCCCCTGGGCGCCTGGGGCGGCGCCGCGTTCGGACACAGCGTGTCGGAGGGACCGGGACCGGCCATGAAGGACCGGGCGCCGGCCCTTCGCTCATCTCGCCTGCGTGCCAGGACGCGAAGCTCGAGAATCTCGAGGGCCTTCCCGCCGGGCGGCTACACACCGCCCGTCACCACAGAAGGTACCTTTTGATGTCCGGTTACCGGAAGTACCGCAGCGGCCTTCATGTCGCCGCGGCGGCCGATCGGCAGGCTGGGCCCGCGCCGCCCGGCACCGGCGCAGTGCGCCGGCGCGGCGGGCCGACTCAGCGGGCCGGCGCAGCGC
>DATNIU010000059.1:0-3728 GCA_035604275.1 Streptosporangiaceae bacterium
GGCCGGGGGGCCGAACAGGCGGCGGTAGGCGCGGCGGTCGGCGCCCATGCGCGCGGCTGTCTCCTCGACGCTCCGCGTCACGACCGCGGCCCGGCCGCCGTCGAGCGGCTGAGCGAACTCCACCTCCGGCCAGGCGAGCGCGACCCCCCGCGCGGCCAGGTCGAAGCGGCGGAAGAACGGCGAAGCCACCGCGAGCGGGTGGCCCGCCGAGCAGACGTCGTGCCAGAAGCCGGGCAGCGTCAGCTCTTCGGTGCGGCAGCCGCCGCCGATGGCCGGCGCGCCCTCGATGACCTGCACCCGCAGGCCGGCCGCCGCCATCGTGACGGCGGCGGCCAGGCCGTTCGGCCCGCTGCCGACGACGACCGCGTCAAGGTCGGATCGCATGGCTGCTCGGTTACCCGTTGGGCTGGCTCTTCATGCCGCTCTTCGAGCCTCGCATGAGGTGGCCGAGGCCGGTTACCGGAGCGGCGAGGGTCTGCAGCACGCTGCGCACCATGGAGTTGTGCCAGACGTTGCGGGAGTGACGCCACTGCCGCTTGGAGTCCACGCACGTGCTCCGGGTCTCGACCTTCGGGTCACCGATCCCCAGCCGCTGGCCGAGTGCGGTCAGCGTGGCCGCCCAGAACTTGTCCTCCTTGCGGTGCCCGCCGAGGGTCATCGCGATCTCGTACAGCGGGTCGTTGGCCCGCATGAGCACCTGCGCCTGCACGATGGTCGTGTCGCCCTCGCGCTCGGCCGAGAACGTGATCCAGCCGGCGAACATGTGGCCCTGCGGGGTCATCAGCGTGAACGACTCGGCGTCGGCGTACAGGACGAAGACGCCGGTGGACAGCTTGACCCCGCCGCCGATGGCCAGGTCAAGCAGGGCGACGTCGCCCGGGTTGATGCCGGTGAGCGCGCCGGCGAACCGGTTGCCTTTCGGCCAGAACTCGGGGAAGTGCTCGCGCCAGGTGGCGATCGCCTGCTGCGGCTGGACCTGCGGCCCGGCGTCCATCCGGTAGGTCTTCTGCCACATCTTGCCGAAGCCCTGCACCGGGCCGGTGAGCTTGCGCCCGGCGACGTTGGTGCCGCGGACCCCGTCCCGCGCGTCGACCTGCAGGCGGTCGACCTTCCTGGCCCAGCTGGCCGCGTCCCGTGGCGGGAGGGCGGCGGCCTCGCGGGCGCTCAGCCCGATCTGCTCGGCCGAAGCCACCTTGTCCGGACCGCCGGTCCCTGTTATGGCTGGCTCTGTCATGGCTAGCCCCCTTACTTGACGACGCCGTTGAGCGCCGATTCCTCGCTGTCGTAGATGGTGATCGCCTCGTCGAGCCTGGTCAGCTCGAAGATCTCGCGATAGTGCTCGCTCAGCCCGTAGGCGGCGAGCTGCTGGTGCTGCCGGTTGGCCCGGACGAGCAGGGTCACGAGCATGCCGATGCCGCCGCTGTTCATGTACTCCAGGCCGGCGAAGTTCAGGACCAGCCTGTTCGTCGCGCTGCCGCCCGCGGCCTCGTAGGCCGACATGAGCACCGGCTCGCAGGCCGCGGTGACCTCGCCTCTGATGTCAACCACGGCCGTCTTCTCGCCGACCCGGCGAACGTCCATGGTGAGCGTTTGTGCACCCATCTGGTGTCCTCCCCTTTGTTCTTGCTGACGCTGTCCCCCGGCCGTCTCAGGCGGCCGGGGGGGTGAGCTGGCTGACGGCACGGTCGAGATCAGGGAAGAGCTCGATGAAGTCCGACAGCCGGGTGATGTCGAAGATCTCGCGGTAGTGCGGGGAAAGCCCGCTGGCGACGACCTTCCTGCGTTCGGCCCGCGCCCGGGCGAGCACGCTGACGATCAGCGCGATCCCGGTGGAGTTGATGTAGTCCACCGCGGCGAAGTCGAGTACGACGGTCCCCAGCTCGGAGTCCGCGCTGACCGCCTGCTCATACGCGGCGGTCAGGACCGTAGCGGCGGAGCCGTCGACCTCGCCGGACAGCTCGATGACGGCGGCTCCGGGCAGGACCCGGGTCGCGGCTTCACATGCGCTCGTCATGTGCAGCACCTCCAGTTCGCATGGCCAGCCAGATGGTGTGCCGCTGGCCGTCGGTCGTTACGTGCATCGCGTCGACCATGTTGCGGATGAGGAACAGTCCCCAGCCGCGCGGACTCTGCTCGCCGTCAAGCTTCCTCGCCAGATCAGGCTCCTCGTGGCCGCCGGCGTCGTCGCCTTGGCCGTCGCCTCGGCCGTCGCGTGTGCCCTCGCCTGGGCCGGAGCCGGCGTTGTTCTCGCCGCCCTGGTCGCTGATCGCGACGACGATCTCCTCGCCGTTCTGGGTCACCTCGACCTCGACCGGGATCTCCGGGCGGTTGCCGTTGCCGTGCTCGATCGCGTTCATGGTGGCCTCGGCCACCGCGGTCTTCAGCCGCTCGAGCCTGGCCTGCGACAGGCCTAGGCCCTGCACGGTCCCGGCCACCCGCGCCAGTGCGAGGCGTTCGTTGCCTGGCTCGCTGGCCAGCGTGAACGCGTCGAGCCTGCGCGGCGTCGACCGGGCTATCTGTGTCATGACGTACCTCCCTGGTCCCCCTGATGCCACGCTGACGGAGAGCGCTGCAGCGACACCAGCGTGATGTCGTCCTCCTGCTCGTGCTCGGGCCCGGTGAAGGTGCCCAGCTCGGTCAGGCATAGGTCGATAAGGGCCTCCCCCGAGGGACCCTTGCCGACCAGCGCCGCCACCCGCGGGAAGCCGAACATCTCACGGTCCGGCGCGTGCGCCTCGGCCAGCCCGTCGCTGTGCAGCAGGGCGCAGTCGCCCGGCTCGAACTGGAAGCGCATCTCCTCGTAGTCCATGCCGGGCATCAGCCCGAGGGGCATGCCGCGGGCTCTCAGCTCTTGTACGCCCTGTCCGGTTCGCACGTACGGGACGTCGTGGCCGGCGTTGGCGAACTCCACCTTGCCGCTGACCGGATCGAGCACCAGCGCCAGGCAGGTGACGAACATGTGCGCCGGGATATCGACGCAGAGCATGTCGTTGACATGGCCGAGGACCTTGCCCGGCGAGATGAGCCGGGGCGCGGCGTCGCGCAGCAGCGCGTGCGTGCTCGCCATGACCAGCGCGGCCGGGATGCCCTTGTCGGTGACGTCGCCGACCACGAACATGACCCGGCCGTCCGGCAGCGGGATGAAGTCGTAAAAGTCGCCGCCGACCGTGCGGGCCGGCCGGTAGAACGCGGCCACGTGCCAGCTAGGCAGGTCGGGCAGGCTCTTCGGGAGGAACTGCTGCTGGATGATCTGCGCGATCTTCAGCTCCTGCTCGATCCGCTCCCGCCGGCGGGCTTCGGCCTGCTGCTGCCTGACCAGCTGGCCGACGCGCATGGCCGGGGCCGCGTAGCCGGCCAGCGAGTTGAGCAGCCGCAGGTCATCGGTCGAGTAACCGCGTTCTGACCTTCTCGGGCCCAGGCTGAGCAGACCGACCAGGCTGCCCGAGGAGATCAGCGGGACCACCAGGACCACGCCGGCCTCCTGCAGGGCCTTCAGGGCCAGGGACTGCAGCCGCAGGCCGGTGATGTCCACCGCGCTGGCCGCGCTGAGCAGGTAGCCGACCAGCGGGTCGTTCGAGGCCAGGTCCAGGTCGGGCCCGGCCGCCACCACGCTCGGCGCGATCGGCACGATGTCGACGTCGGCAGGCGCCGTGCGGCGCAGCCAGTTCCGCCGGCGGGCGGCATTTTTGCTATCGGTGGTGCCGTCAGCGGCGCTGTCCGTGGCGCCA
>DATNIU010000060.1:0-4935 GCA_035604275.1 Streptosporangiaceae bacterium
CGAGGCGGTTCATCGCGGCGCCACCAGCCAGGACATCATCGATACGGCAGTGATGCTCATGTCGGTTCGAGCGCTTGACGCGATCACGGCCGACCTCGTCCGCGCCGCCGGTCATGCCGCGGACCTGGCGAGCGAGCACGCCGAGACGGTCATGGCTGGTCGGACGCTGCTCCAGCAGGCGGTGCCTGTCACCTTCGGTCTGGTCGCGGCGGGCTGGCTGACCGGTATCGACGAAGCGCTGCTTGGCCTGCGCAGGATCAGGGCTTCCCGGCTCGCGGTGCAGTTCGGCGGGGCGGCAGGCACGCTGGCCTCGCTCGGTGCCGCCGGGCCAGGCGTCGCCGCGATGCTCGCCGAGGAACTCGGCCTGGCCGTGCCGGTGCTGCCGTGGCACACCGACCGGCTGCGGATCGTTGAGCTGGCCGCCGCGCTGGCCGGGGCATCCGCAGTGCTCGGAAAGATCGCCAGGGACGTGACGCTGCTGGCGCAATCCGAGGTAGCCGAGGTCAGCGAGGGATCCGCTGAGGCTGGGCGAGGCGGCTCGTCCGCGATGCCGCACAAGCGGAACCCGGTCGCCGCGATCGTCATTCTCGGCTGCACCAGGCGGGCGCCAGGCCTGCTCGCCATGCTCGCGGCCGCGGCGGAGCAGGAGCATCAGCGCGCTGCTGGCGCCTGGCACGCGGAATGGGAGCCGCTCGCCGATCTGCTCAGGCTGACCGGCTCGGCGGCTTCCTGGGCGGTCGATCTGCTCACCGGGCTTCGGGTAGACGGCACCAGGATGCGGGCTAACCTGGACGCCGCGGGCGGCCTGCCGCTCGCCGAGCATGTCGCCGCGATGCTCGGCCCGTCGCTCGGGCGGCTGGCCGCGCACGACCTGGTCGCGGACGCGAGCGCCCGTGCCGCAACAGCCGGCACCGGCCTGCGAGAGGCACTCCTCGACGATCCGGCGACGTCGGCCAGGCTCGCCGAGGCCGGGATCAGCGCGCACCAGATCGACGCCGCCCTGGACCCGGCCGGATACCTCGGAGCGACAGCCGAGTTCGTGCGCCGTGCCCTAGCCGCCCATCAGGACCTCGAACTACCAGGCCAACCCAACCCCGCCAGCCCTGACCACCAAGGCCAGCCATGACTACGCAACGCACCCCACGCATCCGGCCAGCCCTGACCCGCCCAGGCCAGCCGCGGACCACGCGGCACGAAGCCAGCCCGACCCGCCCAGGCCAGCCATGACCACCCAACGCACCCACGCACGCGGCCAGCCCTGACCCGCCCAGGCCAGCCGCAGACCACGCAGCACGAGGCTAGCCCTGACCCGCCAAGGTGACATAGCACGGATTTCGTGGTCATATTTCTCGCATAACGGGCGTTAACATGACTGAAAGCCGTGCTAAGTGGCGGGCAGCGGGGCTACCGGAGGGAAGAGCGGATGACTGATGAGGAGCGCGCGGGGCAGGGGATGCGGGTGCGGCGGGAGGTGCTCGGGGACGAGCATGTCGACCGCGCGGTGGCGGGCACGACGGACTTCACGGCGCCGTTCCAGGACCTGATCACCAGGTACGCGTGGGGCGAGATCTGGAGCCGGCCAGGACTTTCCCGGGCCGAGCGCAGCATGATCACGCTGACCGCTCTGGCTGTCCTGCGCCAGGACGAGGAGCTCGCCATGCACGTCAGGGCGGCGCTGCGCAACGGGCTGACGGCCGGGCAGATCCAGGAGGTGCTGCTGCAGGTTGCCGTTTACGCGGGAGTGCCCGCCGCCAACCGCGCCTTCGCCGTCGCGGTGCGGGTGCTTGACGATGCTCCGTAGTCCGCACAACTGTTCACTTGGCGTCCGGTTATCGATATCGTTTCGGTAAAGGCGGCAGGGAGGCTGGTGGGACGTGGCGGAGATCGTGTCGCTGGCCGAGGCGATCGCCGCCACGATTCACGATGGCGATGCCGTCGCCATGGAGGGCTTCACGCACCTGATCCCGCACGCGGCCGGTCATGAGGTGATCCGGCAGCGCCGCCGCGATCTGACCCTGGTCAGGATGACCCCGGATATCATCTACGACCAGCTGATCGGCGCGGGATGCGCGCGCAAGCTGGTGTTCTCCTGGGCCGGGAACCCTGGTGTCGGGTCGCTGCACCGCTTCAGGGACGCGGTCGAGCATTCCTGGCCAGTGCCGATCGAGCTTGAGGAGCACAGCCACGCGGGCATGGCCAACCGCTATCAGGCCGGAGCGTCCGGCCTGCCGTTCGCCATCCTGCGCGGCTACCGTGGCACCAGCCTGACCACCCAGACGACCGGAGTCGCCGACATCGTCTGCCCGTTCACCGGCGAGACGCTGACCGCGGTGGCCGCCCTGCGGCCCGATGTGACCGTGATCCACGCGCAGCGGGCCGACCGCCTCGGCAACGTCCAGTACTGGGGGATCACCGGGGTGCAGAAGGAGGCGGTGCTCGCCGCCGCCAGGTCGGTGGTCACGGTCGAGGAGGTCGTGGACTCACTTGAGCCGCGGCCAGGTGCCGTAGTCCTGCCGTCGTGGGCGATCGGGTATGTGGCACTCGCCCCGGGGGGCGCGCATCCGTCCTACGCGCTTGGCTACTCGGTCAGGGACAATGAGTTCTACGTGGCGTGGGACGCGATCAGCCGCGACCGGCTGAGGTTCGAATCCTGGCTGGACGAGCACGTGTACAGGACGGCGGGGGAGCCCAGGTGACCTACTCTGCTGACGAGATGATGACCGTCACGGCTGCCCGCTCGCTCCGTGACCGGATGACCTGCTTCGTTGGGATCGGCCTGCCAAGCGAGGCCGCCAACCTGGCCCGCGCCACGCACGCGCCGAACCTGGTGCTGATCTACGAGTCGGGCACCATCGGGGCCAAGCCAGGCGCGCTTCCGCTGTCGATCGGCGACGGGATCCTGGCCGAGACCGCCGACGCCGTAGTCAGTGTGCCGGAGATCTTCAACTACTGGCTCCAGCCCGGCCGGATCGATGTCGGCTTCCTCGGCGCCGCTCAGATCGACAAGTTCGGCAACATCAACACAACGCTGATCGGCGACGACTACGCCCGGCCGCGTGTCCGGCTACCCGGCGCCGGCGGAGCGCCGGAGATCGCGGCGGCCTGCCGCGAGGTGATCGTGGTAGTGCGGCAGACCCGCAGGACGTTCGTTAAGCGGGTCGACTTCGTGACCTCGGTCGGCTTCGGCGACGGACCCGGTGCCAGGCAGCGGCTCGGCCTGACCGGCGCAGGACCGCGAAAGGTGATCACCGACCTGGGGGTGCTCGAGGCCGACCCGCGATCGGCGGAGCTTGTCCTGACCGGGGTCTACCGCGGTATATCCCTGCTGGACGTCGGCGACCGGACCGGCTGGGACATTCGCGTGTCCGACGAGCTGACCGAGATCCCGCCCCCTTCGGCGACCGAGCTGACGGCGCTGCGCGCGCTGCTCGCCACCATGCCTGCCAGCATGCGGACCTCTGCCGCGACCAGCCCCCAGGTCCTGGCGCCGACCAGCGCACCGATCAGCAGACCGGCCAGCACGCCAGCCACCGAGGGAGCAGCGCGATGAACGCCGACCGGACTCAGACCGCGAGCGGCGAGCTGACCCTGCCGCACTACGAACGGCCGGCCGGCGTCCATCCGCCGCTGAACTCCCCCGGGTACCGCTCGACGGCGCTGCGCGCCCCGACGAGGCCGCTGGTGCCGCTGCCGCACCTGCTCACCGAGGTAACCGGGCCGCTCCTCGGCGCCGACCGGGTGACCGCTCCAGACGCGGACCTGACCACGCAGCACCCGGGCGAGCCGCTCGGCGAGCGGATCATCGTGACCGGCCGGGTCATCGACAGCGACGGCAGGGCCGTCCCAGACACGCTGATCGAGATCTGGCAGGCGAACGCGGCCGGCCGATACGCCCACCGGGTCGACGGTCATCCCGCGCCGCTCGACCCTAACTTCGACGGCGCCGGCCGCTGCCTGACCGACTCAGAAGGCAGGTACCGGTTCGTCACCATCAAGCCCGGCGCGTACCCGTGGAAGAACCATCTCAACGCGTGGCGCCCCGCCCACATCCATTTCTCGCTGTTCGGCCGGGCGTTTACCCAGCGGCTGATCACGCAGATGTACTTTCCCGGCGACCCGCTGTTCCCGCATGACCCGATCTTCAACTCGGTGCCTGACCCGGAGGCCCGCGCCCGGCTGATCGCCAGGTTCGACCTGGACGTCACGGAGCCTGACTGGGCGCTTGGCTTCCAGTGGGACATCGTGCTGCGCGGCCGCGACGCAACCGTGTTCGAGTCCGGGGAGGGCCGGTGACATCGCCGATCACGCCGTCGCAGACGGTGGGCCCATTCCTCGCCATCGGGCTGCCCTGGCCGGACGGGCCGTTCGTGGTCCCCGATGGCACGCCGGGCGCGATCACGATCACCGGGACGGTGCTCGACGGGGCGGGCCAGCCGCTGGCTGACGCGCTGGTCGAGACCTGGCAGGCCGACCCGGACGGACGGTTCGCGCATCCCGATGACCCGCGCGGAAGCGTCACAGGCCAGGCGGGGTTCCGCGGGTTCGGCCGGTGCGCGACCAGCGAGGCCGGTGAGTACCGGATCATCACCCTTCGCCCAGGCCCGCTCCCCTGCCCGGACGGCCGGGCCGAGGCACCGCACCTGGACGTGTCGGTCTTCGCTCGCGGCCTGCTCGACCGGGTGGTGACGCGGATCTACTTCCCCGACGAAGTGCAGGCCAACGCCGCTGATCCGGTGCTCGCGGCCATCGACGATCCACGGCGGCGAGCCACTCTGATCGCCATCGCCGAGCCAGACGGCCGGGCACCGGACGACACCGCGCCAGACGGCAGCGAGACCGCCAGCGGCACGGCGGGGCACGGCACGGCGGGCACGGCCGGCCACGGCACGGCGGGCAGGGCGGGGCACGGCACGGCCGGCCACGGCACGGCGGGCA